>CAIQJD010000879.1 GCA_903872005.1 uncultured bacterium
CCCGCCTGGATGGCCCTCCGCCTCTTGACCATGCCCTGGCTGCTCAAACCACAGCTCATCAAACGTGCCCTCACTACCTATTCCTGGTCCCTGAACTACGAAAGTGGGTAGGAGTCAGTCACCTACGTGATTGCCGGATAGAAGTCCGTGTGCTATAATAATCTACTATGTTCTTCCCATTAGTGGGAGAAATCCAGGTCGGGAGCTATTCAAATGGGGTTCGCGGACAAGCACTGTCTCATCACTGGCGGTTCCAGTGGCATCGGAAAGGCCACCGCTCTCCGGCTGGCGGCAGCCGGCGCCAATCTACACATCATGGCGCGGGACAAAGGGCGTCTCGCCGAGGCTGTTGACGAGATCAAGAAGCACGCTGCGCGTCCCAGCCAGCAAATCGTCCAGGGATACCCCACGGACGTCTCGCGTTACGACCAGGTATGCGCCGTGGTGCGAGAATTGGCCAGCGCCGGCCACACCCCCGATTACTTATTCAACTTCGCCGGCATGGCGCGGCCAGGCTACTTTCAGGACCTACCCATGCAGGTGTATTACGATCATATCAACACCAACTTCTTCGGGGTCGTACATACGTGCAAAGCGGTCGCCCCACTGATGATGGCGCGGCGCAGCGGGCATATTATCAATACCGCTTCGGCAGCCGGCTTCTGGGGCGTGTTCGGCTATACAGCCTACGCCCCATCGAAGTTCGCCATCCGCGGATTCACAGACGTCTTGCGTGGCGAGGTGAAGCCCTACGGAATTAAGGTTTCTCTGCTGGCCCCGGCCGATGTGGATACCCCTCAATTGGCCTACGAAAACCAGTTTAAGCCGCCGGAGACCTTTGCCGTAGCCGCTCTCGGCGGCATAATGAGTCCTGACACCGTCGCCAAATCATTGCTGGCCGGCGTTCAGAAGGGTCATCCGATCATCGCACCCGGCCTGAGCAATCTTCTGCTACTGTACCTCACAGGCCCACTGGGGAGCCATATTATGAATGCGATAGCCAGCCGGATCATTCGCAACGTACAGCGGAAGCGCGGTGGGCCTCCCGCTGTAGACCTCTCATTCATGGAGTGCTCATCGGCGCAGATGAAGTAGTGTGAGATGTGAGCGACGTCAAGTGTGAGCCGGAAGGGATAGCAGCTTTTCGGTCGGCCGTGCGCCGAGCCACGCTCTATGAGTTGTGGCAAGAGTTGCATGGCCGGCCGGCGGAGTTGTTGCCCTTTGACGTCGTTACGACGGCGCTACACTTGCACCAGCGCATCTCACTCGGCATTCGGGAGGTGCCTTGCGCCGCCATCATAGGCAGCGTAGATCGCGCCGGCGACTTCACGCGCAACCACCTTCCCCGCAAGGACTACTTGCTGCCGCGCTGGTGCCGGGTGTACGCGCACGTCACTCAGCAGGGCTTTGATCCAATCTCCGTGTTCAAGGTGAGCAACATCTACTTCGTCAATGACGGCAATCATCGCCTCTCCGTCCTTGACTCTTACAAGACGCCCTTCGTCGAAGCTGATGTCACAGAGTGTCCCTGCCGCGTGCGACTTGATCCGGACTTGCGTCTTTCCGACCTAGCGCGCAAAGCCGCCTACGCTGAGTTCCTCGAGCAGACCAACCTGGATCAGCAACGCCCCGAACAGGACATTGACCTCTCCTATCCAACATCCTATCGAAAGCTGGAGGAACACATAGCCGGCCACGCCTTCTGGTTGGAGTACACCAGCGGGCATCCGGTCTCCGTCTTTCGCGCGGCCGGCAGTTGGTATGATCTCGTCTATCGTCCCACCACGGAGAT
Source organism: uncultured bacterium (assembly GCA_903872005.1). The sequence continues at coordinate 1,793 of CAIQJD010000879.1, forward strand.
GATCCGCAGCCACAACCTGCTGCGTGACTTTCGGGGCCTGCGTGAGGCAGACCTATACCTCGGCGCCACCGAGTACCATCGCCAATTGGCGCGCGGTCTGGGACGCCCAGTGCCGCTGGAATTCGCCCTGGAACATTATCGCGCGGCGAGTGCGCGGCCTCGCATTCGCCGTCTCTGGTATCGCCTGGCGCGCCGGCGCAGCCTCGCACCGAACATCCTCCCGCCGCCGACTTCTCCCAGCGCCGGCAGCGGGAGCGCCGCCTGGCCCACGCGCTCCCGGACCGCGCCAGACACGACGCCAGCAGAATCATCCTCGGACATAAGACTCGCTGAGTGAGGAGGTCGTAAGAAATGACAGTTCCCGCACCGGCCCCACCGGCCAAGAGACCACCCCGGACGGCCCTTGCAGTAGGCATCGGCATCGGAGCGCTAGTTCTCTTTGCCCTTGCCAGCTTGCTCATCAAAACGCTCGGCAACAGTAGCGCGCCGGCCATCGCCAAGTCGTCGGCGGACGTAGGCGCTGACTCGCGCTCGCCGGCTCAACCGGTGGATATCGTGATCCTGCACACCAACGACACCTGGGGCTACCTGCTCCCCTGTGGCTGACGCCCCAAGGTTGGAGGAGCAGCCCGGCGGGCTGCCAAGATCAAGGAATATCGGGCCGCGAATACGAATGTGCTGGTACTGGACGCCGGCAACAGCCTGATCGGCGATCAAGCGCCGGCGACAACATCTCAAGCCAAGACCAGCATTGAAGTCTTGAACCAAATGGGGTATGATGCGCTGGCTTTGGCGCAGGCCGACTTGCTTCTCGGAGCAGACATCCTGCAGCAACGGGCAAGCGAGGCTACCTTCCCGCTCTTGTCGGCGAATGCCTACATCGGGACGGGCAATCAGCTCATCGGCAAGCGCTACGTCATACGCAACGCCGGCGACCAACGCATTGCGCTGATCGGACTGACAGAAGCCGGCGCGGTCGCAGAGTTCACCGTCGCCGATCCCATGGCGACCGCCAAGAAAGTCGTCGCGGAAGTAACCAAACAGGCGGACATTGTCATTGTCCTGACCCACGCTCCCGTCTCGTTCGCCAGACAGTTGGCCGAGGCCGTAAAGGACATTGATATCATCGTTACCGGCGGCGATGAAGCCATCCCCACCGGAGAGATGGTCGGGGAAACGCTGATTGTCCACGCGGATGTGGCGATGACTGGACACGCCGGCCGCAATTTGGGCGCCATCAATGCTCATTTTGACGCTGCTGGCAAGCTCCTGAAGCAGACCAATGCCGTCACGCCACTCACCGAGAATCTTGCCGAAGATGCAGACGTCGCGGCCTGGGTGCAGGCTGTGAATCAGTGACGACGCGGCGTCAGGCCGCGAGGGTGAAGACAGAATGTCCTCTCAAACCAGGCCGGCCGGGCCTCAACAGGCAGCGTTCGCCATCTTGCTCGTAGCCGGCCTGATTGCCGGCGCCGGTCTGGTTTTCATCACCTCGGCCTACGTCGGTTCGATCAATTCGGCCGGAAACCTGGAAGCGACAATCTCCGACTTCCGCGTGATGGACGACGACAACCCACGCGCCGAGATGGCGTTGACGCTGAACGCCCACTCCGCCATCCCGCTACAGGCGGAGAAATGCGTGATTGAGCTAGAGTTTGCCGACCGCTACATGGCCACGTCCCAGAGCGACTACGTGGGGACGAACCCGGCGACAAGCAAGTACAGCTACGCGGAACGCACTAACATCGCGCAGGAATTGATAGAGGGTCAGCCGTGGACCAGCCAACTGACCCTCTACATCGAACCGCGTCAGATGGCCGTGACCCGTTCGCAGCGCAACGCCGGCGGCTCGTCCTGGTACGCCCAGGTCACGGTCTGGATCGTCCTCCCATACTCCGGCCGGCGCGAGTCCATCACGCGTCGCGTCGCCATCCAGGAGTTATCCAACCCATGAGAGTGCTGATACATGGCGGATTGCGCTCTGCCGGCGTGACACTAGCAGCCGCTCTAATCTTGGCGCTCGTCAGCCTGATCACCCTTTCGGATGTGCGAGCCATCATCCCCGGTCAGCCTGGCGCCATCTGGCTCTGCTCTGCAGGATTCCTGTGCGGGATCCTTCTTGCCTTCGTCGCCGAACGTCCCTTCGTGTCCATCAGTCTCGCGGTTGGATCCGCAACCATCCTGTTTGGACTGACCTGGACCACCATCGTATGGACGCTTCTCGGGAGAGGATCCTTCTCTTTCATCGAAGTGGGACTATCTGATCTGGTATCGCTCTATCTGATGCCGCGCGCCCTGCTGATGACGCTGCTGACCGAGCTTCCTGGACTGGTAGCAGTTGGAGCAACGATGCTGGCAACGCCGGCGCGCTTTCGATCCTGACACGCCGGGACGTGAGATTTGCGAAAATCGAAGCGTGGTGCTACAATTACGTCGCTCTGGGGGATCGTCTAATGGCAGGACAGCAGACTCTGGATCTGCTTGTTGGGGTTCAAATCCCTATCCCCCAGCCAGTCAACACATCCGGTTAGCGGAGACGCAAGCTCCACTAACCGGATTGTCATTCTCCCGGCCAACTGAGCCCTTGTGGGGATGCTCAGGCGCTGACGCCTGGCCTAATAGACGGCCACGTTGGTTGCCTCCAGGAATTCCTTCACGACAACGCCGGCCGCGATCAGTTCAGTCCCATCGAGCAGATCGTCCGCGCCGAGATTGCGCGTCTTCAAGCACGGGACACACGCCAGAAATCGCCCACCATTCTCACGGTACATATTATTCAGGTCCGGCAGCGGGGCGAAGCCGGCAGCCTGCACATGTTCGTCCACGCCGCGTCGCGCTAACCAGACGCCCTCTGACTGGAAGATAATCACTGACAAGTTTATTGAGCATGGTGATGACCGTTTTCCTGACTGCGTGTTTTCGATACAATTCGACAGGCGATCCGCAAGATTGGAGACGACTGTGCGTATACTCGATGATACCCTGCTACGAGACTGCTATGACGTGGTAGTGATTGGCTCGGGCTTGGCCGGCCTGACGGCGGCCGCCCTCATCGCCAAGCGCGGCCTGAGCGTGCTGGTGGTGGAGCATCACTATCTCCCCGGCGGAATGTGCACGACGTTGCGCCGGCGCGGCTTCTCTTTCGACACGGGGACCGGCTTGCTCTATGGCTTCGGCGAGCGCGGCGTGAACCCCCATCGTTTCGTCATGAACGAGCTTGGCGCGGACATAGACATCATCGAGCATCGCGCGCTCCTCCGAATGCGTCTGCCCGACAAACAGATCACCTTCTGGCCCGACTACGAGCAGTTCGTCGCCGAACTCGCGGCAGCTTTTCCGACCCAAGCGGATCAGGTGCGCGCCCTGTATGCCTACCTCCACCACCTTTACACCGACGTCATCGCGCACCGACAGATGGTCGTGCCGCCCAGCGACATACCCCCAGTAGAGAACCTCAAGACGCTGCTGCGCCATCCCATCGCCATGCTGCAGGCCCTCAGGATGCTCAACACCAGCGCCGAAACGGTACTCTCTCGCTACATCACTGACCCCGACCTGATGGCCTTCTTCGACAAACTCACTTCGACTTATATCTACTGCACTGCTGCCGAAACGCCGGCCATCCTGGCAGCCACCATGTTCATTGACAATCACGTGGGCGGCGCGTACTACCCGGCCCGATCCCCCCAAATACTCGCCAGCACGCTAGAGAAAGCGCTAGAAGACTATGGTGGGCAGGCGCTCTACGGCCGGCGCGCCGATGAAATCATCATCGAGGATGGCACGGCGACCGGCGTGCGCCTCTCCGATGGCACGATCATCCGCGCCCGACAAGTCGTCGCCAATGTCACGGTCTGGAATCTGTACGCGAAACTGATCCGCCCACAGCACGTGTCCTCGGCGCGCCGGGAATGGGCGCGCCGGCTCATCCCTACCTACGCCAGCGTCGTCCTCTACATTGGCGTAGCCGCCGAAGCAATCCCGGCCGGTACTCTGCCGGTCGAGATGTTGATCGCGGACGTGAAGGGCGTCAATAGCGGCGATGTCACCCTGTACATCTCATCTCTCGACGATCCATCCATCTGCCCGCCCGGCACGCACGCCATCACCGTCATCGCTCCATCAGACCAGCAATGGCCGGCTCCCACCGATCCTGCCTATCGCTCGCAGGCATACAAGACCCAGAAGCGCGCCGCCGCCGAGAAGATCCTCACTCAGATTGAGGGACACTTCCCCGGCCTGCGCCAACACATTCAGATCTTGGAGATTGCCACGCCGGCGACCATCGAGCGCTACACGCTCAAGAATGGCGGCGCGGTCGGCGGCCCCCGACAATCCATCGGCCAGGAGCTGATGAAGCGTCTGCACACCCGCAGCGCATGGAAGAACCTGTATCTGTGCGGCGATTCGACGGAGATGGGCATGGGCACGCCGGCCGTTACCATATCGGGTGTAGGCGCGGCCAACTGCGTCCTGCGCGATGCCGGCCTCCCGGACTACCGTCGCCGCGCCTTCGAGAGAGACGCCGTGCGTCTCGTCGCCGGCAAACCGCTCCCACCCCTGCCGGCTCCCACGTCAGCCATTGATGATAACGCAGCCGTGCGCCTGGCGCGCGAGTGCGAGTACTGCGAACACCCCGGCTGCACGCACGCTTGTCCAGCGCGCATTGACATCCGCAATGTCATGCGCCGGCTCGAAGCCCGCAACTTCGCCGGCGCGGCGCGCCTCCTGCGCGAAACCAACCCTTTGGCGGAAGTCTGCGGCCATCTGTGTGGCCCTAATCCCCCCTGCGAAGCACACTGTAACCGGCGCGGCTTCTCGGATCGCCCCGTGCGTATCGCCGATCTGGAATCCTGGACGGCGCAGAGGGCCGGCGTAGCGGGTTGGCCGCCCGCGCCCTCGGCCAACGGCCCGCCCATAGCCGTCCTCGGCGCCGGCCCCGCCGGCCTGACGTGCGCCTACTTCCTCGCCCGCGCCGGCCGCGCCGTCAGTCTCATGGATCGTGAGGAGACCGCCGGCGCGACACTGCTGCATCTGGACGCGGCCGCGCTCCCGCCTGCGGCAGCCCCGCGCGATCTGCACGGGATTCTCGGCGCCGGCATCGCATTCGCCAGCGGCGTGAGGCTCCCTGAAACCATCAGCCTTCGCGACCTGAGCGAGCGCTATGCTGCGATATACCTTGCCGCCGGCCCGGCGTCCAACATCGGTCATGCGAGCCTGGGACTCAAGGAGATACGCCAGGGCGTCTGGTCGGCCAACCCGTTCTTCGCCGGCGGCGGCTTGATGCGCGGCCCATGTTCCACCATTCAAGCTGTGGCCGACGGCCGCCGTGCAGCCCAGGCCATCCTGAACGCGCTGCAATCGCCGGCCGGGGACGATTCAGATGCCCCCATGCCGTAGCGAGAGCGGGATGTGCGGCGATCTGTGCCCCTACTGCTGACGGACGCCGGCCATGCCTGCGAGAGCCACGCAGGACTCCAACGATGTTTCAGTGGTAGAGGCTGAAAGCCGGCCTAATTCATCTCGTACCCACCGTCCACATTGAGACACTGACCGGTGATATAGTCAGCGTCCGGCGAACACAAGAAAGCCACCGCGCCCGCGACATCTTCCGGGGCGCCGGCGCGCTTCAGGGGAATATTCTCGATGAAATTCCGCATCGCTTCCCCCGGCTTGGTGCCGAAGATCGCGCCCCGGTCGCGGTCAATCTGCTCCCACATTGGCGTAGCCACCACGCTGGGGGCCACGGCATTGACATTGATATTGTACGGAGCGAACGCCAGCGCCGCAGATTGGGTCAGGCTGATGACTGCTGCCTTGCTCGCCGCATACGCCGGCGCCAACGGGCGGCCACGCCGTCCCGAAATGGATGAGAAATTGACGATCTTGCCATAACAGACGCGGCTTCGGCCGGCGGCCTTCACATCCTCCGGCACGCGTCGAATCATCTGCGCTGCCGCCCTCTGGATGCAAAAGAAGGTCGCCTTCTGGTTCACATCCACGACGCGATCCCACTCCGGCTCTGTGACATCCATCAGCGGCTTTGTCTGCATGAGGCCGGCATTATTGACGAGAATGTCAATCCGACCTAGCTCCTCGGCCACGCGCTCGACCATGCGCTGGATAGCCGCCACTGAATTGAGATCAATAGCGTGGGCCAGGGCGCGCCGGCCCACGCCGCGAACTTCCGCCGCTGTCTGTTCTGCGTTCTGCGGGTTGATCTCCGCAATGACCACATCTGCGCCCTCGGCCGCCAGGCGCAGAGCGACAGCCTTCCCAATGCCCTGCCCTGCGCCGGTCACGATCGCCACTTTTCCCGCCAAACGTTGTTCCATGGCCAACTATCTCCCCCTCTCACTGCGCGGACACGAACGTGTCCGTCCACTGGAATCACTCGCCCAGGCTATACAGGGTACGTAGCATCACCTCAGCATTACGCAGCGGCGTATCCGGCCCCACCTGCCCGTAACCAATGAAGCCGCCGCGCCGGCTGCCCAAGGCCGCATACGTCTGACGCACGTGTTCTTCCACCTGTTCCACCGTGCCGAAAGGCAGCACATACTGGCGATCCAGATCCGCCCGAAAGCAAATCTTGCCGCCGAACTCCCGCCCAAGCTCTTTCACATCCATTGTCCAGACCTGCGGATTGATCTCATCCCAGCCCAATTCAATGAGGTCCGGAATGATCGAACGCACCTGACCATCGCTGTGCAGGTGCGCGGTCTTGCCGCCGGCGTGAATTGCCTGAATCACGCGCCGGTACAACGGCTTGAACCACTTGCGCCACTTCGCCGGACTGATGAGCAAGTTCTCCTGACTGCCCCAATCATCCTCTATCAGAATGCCATCCACTTCCTCAAACTGACACCAGAACGCGGCCCGCGCCACGACGAAATCGGTCAGACGCTCCAGGAGATGGGCGAACTGCGGCTTCTCCTCCAGCACGTCAATCAGGCCATTTTCCACGTTCCGCAAGAACGCGTACTGGTGATAAATAGACCCGGCGCCGGCCATGACGAAGTGCTGATGCCCATCGGCCTCCACGGTCTTCAGCATCTCAGCGGCCGCCGGCTCCGCACCCGTCGCCGGATCGGGCCAATGATACGTATCCAAAGCCGCCCAATCCTCCAACGGATGGCCCACGACCTGGCCGACGTAATCATCCGTCAACTTCTTCCACGTGCAACCCCAGATATCCTCGATCATCCCTGCGCCTGCGCCTTCGCCGGCCGGACTCGCGTGCCGGAACGGAGCGCGCAGCGTTGGCGAAAGCAGCACATCGCTGGGATAGCGCGCGTACAGTTCTTCAAGCGCCTCGCCGTAACGTCGGAAGGCGCCAGGCAGCGTGCGATGCATGATCGGCGCTCGATCCGGATTGGTAAACGTGATGGCTCGAATCACCCGCTCACGACTGTTCATACCACCTCCTCACAACAACTCGCTCGAACGCCATTATACCACTGCTCCGCAGAAAGTGACGACTACAGTACCCTGCGGCTTTTCCTGCAACTTCTCCCATGACGACACAAAGGGCCCCGAAGGGCCCTTTGTCTTGGTGGAGGTGGGCCTCTCGACCCACCTCACATTCTCAGTTGCCTGACGATCGCTTCTACTTGAAGATCGCCATCATCTGGTTGATCACGGTCATCAGCGTAGCCAACTGGGCCACAGCATCCTTGCCAGCTTCGACGGTGTAACCGCCGTGCTTGGTATGTACGTTGAAGGATACCAGCTCGCTCCAGTTGTCTTCGTTGATCAAAGATGCCCGGTGGCAGCCACCGCAGGCCCGCGAAGCGGGGCCGGTGACCACAGCCGGCACGGCGCCGACGTGGCGCGTCGTGGTCGTGACCGTAGCGGAGGCCGAGAGCAGCCCGGGCAGCGACTTGCTTTGACTGGGCACATTGTAGGTTCCGGCCACGTGGCAGGCTTCACAATTCGTGATGCCGTGCGTCGGGAACGGAAACTCAACGTGCGCCGTGTACTCTTCAGCCGCCACTGGATCCTTGAAGTTGATCGTAGCGATGTCGAACTCCTGGCCGGAGTGAATCGCGTGGGCATAGGAGTCAATAGACCGAGAGGCCATCTCCAGGTGCGATCCGCCGCTCTTGGTAATGTGGCACAGCCGGCAGACGACGACGCTTCCGCCGCGGTCCGCGGTGTGGAACGTGGTGCCCAACGCGTCGTGGCAGTTCTCGCAGCCGGCGACCTTCACGATCGGGCTATAGAACTTGTCATCGAACTTGTTGGTGGTCAGGTTGAAGGTCCGCGAAGGAGCATCAAGCGCCAACGTGTCAGAGACAACCTTCAACGTAGGCATCACGCCGATTTCGACTCTCTTGACGGTGCCGGCCTTGATCAGGTCCGCCCACGCCGAGAGATCGGCATTGATTTCCCACTTGCCGCCGGCCGCCGAAACGGTCGTGATGCGTGCATCCTTCGCGCCGATGACGGCTTCCAGGTTGCGGCTGTCCTTGCTGTCCAGAACGCCATCCTTGTTGTCGTCAACCAGCCGCTCGTGCGGGCCGATGATGAAGTCCTTCGTGTCCCAACCGTAGAGACCGATCAAGACCGTCGGGGTGATCATCGAGACGTCAACGCCCTTGATGTCGGGGGATTCGCCGGCGCTGAACTTGACATTGAGCTTGTTGTCGGCAAACGCCGCGCTCGTGATCGTGACGCTGATGGCGCTGGAGTAGCGCACGCCAGTGTCCGTGTAGATGAGCTTGTCGTAGCCGGTGTGGATCGCCTTGAAGGCCGGCGCCGACTTGCCAGTGCCGTGGCAGGTCGTGCAGTCCGTCTTGGCCAGATCCATGCTGTCATGAACCTTCGGCAGGACCGTCTTCAAAGCCGGGGCCTTGGGACTGAGATCCTTGACCGTGCTGGTGATGGCGTGGCAGCTCTTGCAGACCTTGACCGTGAAGTTGGTGTCCGCCAGGGCCTTGTCCAGCTTGCCTTCATGGCACGTGACGCAGTTCGCCATGGATTGCGGGTACGGGAATTCCATGGCATGCGACATGTGCACGTCGTTCATGAGCGACGTTTCGTAGGCGTAGGTGGTCGTGATTTCCTTAGTGATCTTGGTGGCGTCAGCCAGAACTTCGACGGCCTTGGCCGGATCGCTCACCAACAACTGCCATTCGAAGTGGCCGCCTTCGCCATTATCCAGGTGACAGGCTTTGCAGGTGTAGAAGTCGGTGCTCTTGTCGCCGCCAACCTGGCCATAGATGTAGCCATGCTTGAGGTACGGGATCGAGTGGCACTTCTCGCAGCCCGCATTGTTGGCCGCCGAGGCGTAGGTGACGCCCGCGCCGGTCTTCAACAGAGCGGCGAAGGGGTACTTGTTGAGCGTCACGCGCGCCGGCAGCGAGCCGGTCTTCTCATCGTAGCCGTAAACGACCACGAGGCCGTCCACCTTGCTGTAGTCGGCCGTCTTGGTCATCGTGGTGGTGACGCCGCCGCTGCCGTCGGTCTTGAGGGCGCCCTTAAGGGACAAACGGGCAGCCGGCGGGTCGAACTGGAACTTCCCCTTGGAGAAGGGGACGAAGTAGATGGCCAGGCTATCCGCCGACTTGGCATCAAAAGGAAGGCCATTCTTGGTCATCTTGAAGCTGACCGTGCTTTGATCAGGCGCGGCGAACGAGTACTTCAGCTCAGTTACCTGGATGACCTTGTCCTGGTACTGCTCGTCATAGGACGCCTGATGCTTCGCGCCGGCTTCAGGGTGGCAAGTTACACAGGACTCAGGCTCAGAGGCCGGCGTAGTGGTGCCCTGAGCTGCGCCAGTGATTGCTGCGGGGCCGGCCAGCACAAGAAGTGCCAAAATTAGGATCAGGCCGACAATCCAAAGCGTACGAGTCGCCTTCATCGGTGCTCCTCCCAATCATAGATGTGGTGGTAATGGTCACAAGATACCGGAATGTGACGGTCTTACATCCTCACGATCACGTGCCGCTGGTTGTCGTATAGGCGGAGCCTCCTCTTCTTATGTACACTGAAAGACTTGGAGCAACGCGACAAAAACGCTTCCCATCTCATGACAGAAGCCTTTGTCAACTATCATACCACAAATCGCCTTATCATGCAAGAGACCGACTGACCTCCGGCGCATACTCCGACGCCAGGCCATTCACGTCACAGCAGGGGTTCCCGACGAGCATTACCAGGCTTAGAAACGCCAGAGCAGCGGCAGGAACGTATCGTAGCCAGACCGGCTGCGCTTGATATGAGCGCAGAAGGCCCGCGTGGTCCCGGTGACGCACACGTAGTCGCCTATGATGCCCCAGCTTGCCGGCTCAGGCTCCGTCGCGTTCCAGGTCAGGGTCACCTGGAACTCGCTCAAGTCTGGCGGCTCATCGCGCCACGCGGAGATGGCGCCGGTAGCGGCGTTGAGGGTCGCCTGGTACACCTTCTTGCCCCGGATGACGAAGAGCTGGTCGTCAATAACGAACAGATCGCCCCGATCGTTCTGCCCCTGCGGATACGCGCCAGCCATGTCCCAGGCGCTGTGCGAGCCATCGGCATTGACGCGCATGCGCCAGATGACGCGCTCCAGCGTCCCCATGTAGATGAACCCGTAGCTGCTGGAAGCCCGGTAGAACGCCCCCTTGTAGGGGATGCTGGTGGGCGCACTGCCGGCCGGCGTGAAACGCACCGGCGGGGTCAAGGGCATAGGCTGCTTGTGCATCGTGTTAACATCGTAAGAATGGGTCGTCATGTTGAAGCCGCCCAGATGATAGACATACCCGGAACCCAACGACACTTCAGCGGCGCTATCCCACATGTACTTAATTTCTCCGAAGGCGGCGCCCGGCGCGCCGCTGCACGAAGCGCTGGTCCACTCAAGACAGCTTAAGCCCTGGATGAGATTGCTGGCATCCACGTCATAACGGATGACGTGGCCGTTTCGGAAAGCGTAAGGAGTGTTGCCGGCTACCAGTACCATGAATCCCTGGGGGCCGCCGGCATAGGCGCCGGCATTCTGCCAATCGGTCATTCGGCCGTCGCTGATCGAGGTCGCATATACCGAACCATTGGACGTATGGACGTAGAAGTAGCCGCCGCGCCCCCACGAAGGCAGCGGATGCGACGGAGCCGGCAGGGCCTTGGATTGCCACGCTTCGAGGGTCGTCGGTGCGCCCTGGGCATCAGCAACGTCCGGCAGCGAAAGCATCATGCAGATGCACGCAATAGCCCAGAACCCGAAGAACGCCATCCTGGTTTTCACATTTCCACACCTCATGCTCCGTATTCTCGCACCGTCTGCAACATGGCCCGGTAATTTTCGATGGGGACATTGGGGGTCACAGTATTGCTGGAGCCGGCCGCGTAGCCGGCCGGAGCCAGATCCTTCAACACGCGACGCGTCTCAGCGACAACATCCGACGGCGCGCCGCGAATGAGGGTATCTAAATCAATCCCGCCGACCAAACATACCCTCGATCCCAAACGCGCCTTCAACTGCTGCAAGTCAGCGCCCATGCCTTTCGGTTCGATGGGATGAATGGCGCTGACTCCTGCGCCCAGGATGTCCTCAATCACATCCCAGAATGCGCCGTCAGAATGGTAGATGAAAGGCAGATTCTTCTGCCGGCACACGCCGACGAGCGCCCGCAGCCAGGGGTACGCATACCGGCGCCACACGGTCGGCGACACCATCAAGCCCTCGCTGTAGGCGATATCTTCCGGGAACCAGACCGCCCCGACGCTCGGGCACCTCGCCAGGATATTCTCGCACGCCGCGAGGCGTATCGTTCCGACACGTTGAAAGATCTGTTCAATCAGCCACGGGTCGTCGTGCAGGGTGAGCGAGAAACTCTCGAAGCCCATCAGCATCCACACCCACTGGAAGACCGGCCCCAGATAGGCAATGCACCCCATGCCGGCCGGCAGATAGCGCCCAATCGCCTCGAACTCGCGGTAGTTCGCTTTGTCCGGATCGGGCCACGGATACGCCTCATAGCTGGCCCGGTCGGTAATGACGCCGCTGTGTTCGCTGGCCCACTTGAGCGACTCGCCATGACCGATCCCCGGAAAGAGCGCCAGACCGAACTTGCGCCCGAGAATCACATGATCGTAGCCGGCAAGCTGGGCAAAGCGCACTTCGTCTTCAAGACCGCTCAGTGGGTGGCCCAGCATGGCCGCCTTCAGCCGCGCGTCCACATCTATCTCAGCGAGAGGTATGCAGTCCGGCCGGCCGCCGGCCAGCGCGGTCTTCAGCCGCTCAAAGTCCGGTCCTGTCCACCTGTTGGGCATAGCGCTCCCTCCTTCTTCGTATGACTCCGTACGATTATATCCCTCAGAGCTTGATCTGGCGAATGCAGAGTGTGGGACTGGTGCGACCGGAAATCTTGCTCCGTGACCGATTTCATGCTACCATACATTGATCGAACGCTGGAGCCAACAGCCTCGCAACATCAGGGAGGTCAATATGCTGCGTGATGAGCCTTTCGGACGTCGCGTGACGCCGCAAGTGCTGCTCATTCTGGGCGTTGCTGTGACCTGGAGCGCTCTGCTTGGCGTTCTCGTCTTGGGCGAAAGACAGAACGCGGCATCCGCGACAATAGTTGGGAGCGCCCCTCTCACTTGGAATGACGCCATTGGCCCGTTGTTGTCCCGGAATTGCGTTGTCTGCCACGGCGGATCCGGCAACCTCTATCTCGACACCTACGCGGACGCGCTGAAGGGGGGTCAAAGCGGGCCAGCTATCGTGCCCGGGCAGAGCGCCGACAGCATGCTGCTGCGTGCCTTGCGCGACGTCGAACCCGGCCTGGCCCGCATGCCCCTGAACCGGCCGCCACTCCTCGCTGCTGACATCAATCGCATCGCCGCCTGGATTGACGCCGGCGCGCCAGAGTCCTCATCCAGTCAATAGCCCACGCTTGTCATCTCTGCACCCCGGGAGCTATATCAGCCATGCAAACCTGCCAAGACCATGTCGCCAGCCATTCGCTCCGCAACGAAATCGTCGGCGTGGGCCAAAGCGTCCCCTTGCTAGACGGTTCCATCAAGACTTATGTCTATCTGGATAACGCAGCCAGCACGCCGGCCTTTCGTCACGTTCACGAGAAAGTGACCGAGTTCCTCACCTGGTATTCGAGCGTGCACCGCGGCGCCGGCTTCAAGTCCCTCATTTCCACGCACGTCTTTGAAGAAGCCCGTCAGACCGTCGCGAGCTTCGTCGGCGCGGACCCGACGACCAGTTGTGTGATCTTCGTCAAAAACGCCACCGAAGCCATCAACAAGCTCGCCAATCGCTTCGATTGGCGTCCTGACGACGTCATTCTCAGCACATCCATGGAGCATCACTCGAACGATCTCCCCTGGCGGCCCAAGGCGCATGTCGAATATGTGGGCCTGCGCCCCGATGGATCTCTGGA
>CAIQJD010000880.1 GCA_903872005.1 uncultured bacterium
TCTGCGGATAGTTTTTGTCGAGCCACAGGCCCACGGCGATCAGTATCCCAACCAGAATCAGACCTATAAGTCTGAAACTCCCAGATCCCGGCGCCCCATCATCTCTGCTGTCCATGTTCAGCCTCCCCGCTGCATTGAGATATCGCGGTTATCACCCCGACCGTCCCGAATCGCCAGATGCTCCTTCTCCTTGCCCCAACCCAATCGCCGGCTTCTCTCCTTTCTCCTCAGCATCCTTCTTGTCGCCCTCTTTCAACCGCCTCGCCATCTCCCGCAGCCGCGTCTCCGCCCGACCATAGATGCTCTCCGGCTCAAACGTCCCATCTTCCAGCCGCGCGCCGGCTTTCGCGCCCGTCAACACCTCGATCCCCTCGTCCACCGTCTCCACCGCCCAAATATGGAACCGGCCGGCGCGCGCCGCCTCCACGATCTCCTCTTTCAGCATCAAGTTCTTCACATTGCTCGCCGGGATCATCACCCCCTGCGTCCCGTCCAGCCCCTTCGCCTTACAGACCGCGAAGAACCCCTCGATCTTCTCATTCACCCCGCCGATGGCCTGCACTTCGCCCCGCTGGTTCACCGAGCCGGTCACCGCGATCCCCTGCTGGATCGGCGCGCCGGCCAGACTCGACAGCAACGCGTACAACTCCGTGCTGGATGCGCTATCCCCATCCACCCCGCCATAGCTCTGCTCGAACACCAGCCGCGCCGACAGGCTCATCGGCCGCTCCTGCGCGAACTTGCCGGCCAGAAAGCCGGCCAGAATCAGCACTCCCTTCGTGTGAATCGCCCCGCTCAGCTTCGCCTCGCGCTCGATATCCACCACGCCGTCCTGACCCACGCTCGTCACCGCCGTGATCCGGCTCGGCTGCCCAAACTGAATATCGCCCAGCGACGCCACCGACAGGCCATTCACCTGCCCCACCTTCGCGCCGGCCACATCAATCTTGATGACGCCCTGCTCCATCAACTCCTGGATGCGCTCCTGCATCATAGACGAGCGATAGAACTTCTCTTCAATGGCCTGACGCACATGCTCGCCGGTCACGAAGCGGCTCTCCACCTCCACCGCATAGTAATTCGCCTCGCGCAAAATATCGCTCAAATCGCCGAAACGCGTCGAAAGCCGGTCCTGATCATCCGTCATGCGCGAGCCATGCTCGATCAATCTCGCCAGCGCCGTCCCATCCAGATGGCGCAGCCCCTCGTTCTGCACCACATTGCGCACGAACGCCGCGTAGTCCCGCATAGAGGACTCATTGCGCTCCATGCGCGTATCGAAATCCGCTTTGACCTTGAACAGCTCGCGAAAATCCTCGTCATACGCGTACAACAAATTGTACACCATCGGCTGACCGATTAAGATGACCTTGATGTCCAGACGCACCGGCTCCGGACTCAGGCTCTTCGTCGAGAAGAACCCCAGTCGGTCGCCGGCGTCCTCAATCACGATCTCACGATTCCGCAACGCCCGCTTCAAGCCATCCCACGCGAAGGGATTGCGTAGCAGCTCCTCGGCCGGCAGCACCAAATACCCGCCATTCGCCCGGTGCAGCGACCCCTCGCGAATCATCGTGAAGTCCGTGAACAACGCGCCGAACTGCGCCTCGCGCTCGATCCGCCCGAAGAGATTGTTGTATGTCGGATTCAGCTCGATGACCACCGGCGCGCCCTGTAACGTCCCATTGTCCACCAGCACATTCACCTGATACTTGCGAAATGGCAGATCCTTCGCCCCCGGCATCGGGAAGGGCGCCGGCGCCGCCGGATTGGCCTCGTCGGGATCCGCCCGGAACAGCGCCAGGTTCTCCAGGATATCCTGCTCCATCTCCTGGAAATGCGCCACGATGTGCGCCAACGTCTGATACTTGCGCTGCAAGTCTTCGATCAAGGGACTCAAAGCGAATTGCCCCACCTGCTGATCCAGCTTCTGCAGCGCTTCGGCAGCGCCCTTCTCCAGGCCGCGCGCCTGGCGGAAGGCCACTTCCAATTCGCCCTGCACCTGCTCGCGCACCTTTCCGATGGCCTCGCGCTCCTCCGGCGTCAGCGCCGCAAACTCCTCCTCGCCCAGCGGCTTGCCCTCCTTGATCGGAATCGTCATCACGCCGGCCTGCGTCCCGCGGATCAAAAAACCCTGCGCCAGCGCCCGTTCATTGATCGCCTGAAACATCGCATCGCGCTGCGACTGAAAGGCCCGCACCGTCGCCTCGTGTTGCGCCGCATACTCCTCGCTCTCAAACGAGCGCCGGATGGCCGCGCGGGCCTCTTGCGCCAGGCTTTGCGCATCGGCCTGAAACAGCCGCGCCATGCCGGCCGGCAGGCGCAGCGCCCGCGGCCGATACGGATCGCGAAACCGATTCACATAACAACAATCTTCCGGCGTCCCTTGCCCCTTCGCCAGCCCCTCCAGGAAACTCCGCGACGCCGTCGTGCGCCCCGTCCCCGGCATCCCGGCCACGAAGACGTTGAACCCCAGCGCCTTGATCCCCAGCCCAAACGTCAGCGCCCGCACCGCTCGCTCCTGCCCAATCACGGAACGAGGCGGCGCCATATCCTCACTTGTCGCGCAACCGAACTCCCCGGCCTCGCACACCCTACGCATCTGCTCAGGAATGAGTTTCATATCGTCACCCCCCTTGATTAGACGTATTGTATCATCTCACCGTCCATTCTACCACAACACGCAAGCAAAATCCAGCGTCAAATGTGCTCGAAGCCATGGACATACCTTGTTGCAGTGCAGTCATTCGTTGATTCGTGACCCCGATTCGTGGACGGCAACGTGACTCCTGACACGACCCTGGTAGGCAAACGACGCGCGTCCCCCGCCGGCCGGCCCCGAACGCGAACGCAGCCCACCTGGAAAGGTGGGCTGCGTAAACAAGCACTTTAGATTCGACTACCGTCTGCGTCCGAGTGTTCGGCTCACGCCGCGCTCTCGAGCGCCGCCGCTCCAGCTCCGACCTCGCTCTGCCAACGGCCTCGGCGCCTCGCTCATCGGCGCAACCTCGCGCATCTCGAACCCGGCCGGCTGCCGCCGTTCGATCCGCTTGCCCAGCGTCTTCTCAATCGCGCTCACCATCGGCTCATCGCCCTGCGCCACAAACGAGAGCGCCTCGCCGGTCCGATCCACGCGGCCGGTGCGCCCGATGCGGTGCGTGTACGCTTCCACGCTATCCGGCATATCGAAATTGATCACGTATGCGATATCCGGCACGTCAATCCCGCGCGCCGCGATATCGGTCGCCACGAGAATATCGTACCGCCCTTCTCGGAATCCGTCCAGCGCTTTCTGGCGCGCATTCTGCGACATATTCCCCTGCAACGCTGCCACACGATACTTCGCCTTCTCCAGATCGTGCGCCAGGCTGCGGGCGCGGTACTTGGTGCGAGCGAAGATCAGCACGCGGCCCGTCGCTGTCGTCTCCAGCGTCGTCAGCAAGAGATCCTTCTTCTGATTCTGCGCGATAGGATAGAGCGCGTGCCCGACCGTCTTCGCCGGCGCGATGCTGCCAATCTGCACCGTGACCGGCTGCGTCAGGATGCCATCGGCCAGATCACGGATCTCCTCCGGCATCGTAGCGGAGAAGAAGAGCGTCTGGCGCTGCGCCGGCACCAGCTTCAACACGCGCCGAATATCCGGCAAGAAGCCCATATCGCACATCCGATCGGCCTCATCCAGCACCAGCACTTCGATGCCTGACAGGTCAATATTCCGCTCGCCGGCCAAGTCCAGCAGCCGGCCGGGGCACGCCACCACCACATCCACGCCGCGCCGCAGCGCCTCAATCTGGGGATTCTTGCTCACACCGCCATAGATGGCGACGCTACGCAAGCCCGTCTTCTGGCCCAGCTCGACGCTCGCCTGATAGATCTGTTCGGCCAGCTCGCGCGTCGGCGCCAGCACCAGCGCGCGCACCTTACGTGCGCGACTCTTGCTCAACCGCTCCAGGATCGGCAAGACGAAGGCCGCGGTCTTGCCAGTCCCCGTTTGGGCAATGCCCAGAATGTCA
>CAIQJD010000881.1 GCA_903872005.1 uncultured bacterium
GCCGAAGCGATGGAAGACTTCTGCTTCCCCTGAGCCGGCCCTGCGCCGGCAAAGAAAGCCCGCGCCAGCAACCCGCATCGGGTTGTTGGCGCGGGCTGGAATTGCCACCGCAGCGGCCCAGCGCATTACGCCCCCGCGCCGGCGCTCAATTCCTCCAGACAGGCTATCAGGTCCGCCTCGCTGACGTTGCGCGAGATCGCCGCACGGCCGACGGCCGTCAGCAGGATCCAGCGCGGCGCATCCCCGAAATATTTCTTGTCGCGCTGAATCAGCTCCAGCAGCAGGGGGAGCGAGACGGCCGGCAAGCGGGTGGGCAGGCCAAAGCGCGCCAGCAGCGCATTCTGGCGCTTCTCCACCGTCGGGTCGGCGAGGCGCAGCCGGCTGGACAGGCGCGCGGCGACGGCCATTCCGATCGCGACCGCTTCGCCGTGCGGCAGCGCATAGCCGGTAGCGGTTTCCAGCGCGTGGCCGACCGTGTGCCCGTAGTTGAGCAAGATGCGATGCTGTCCGAGGTCGCGCTCGTCGGCCCCGACGACCTGCGCTTTCAGCGCCATACAGCGCGCCATGATCGGGAGCAGCGCCCGTTTTTCCAACCCCAAGAGGGCATCCACACTCCCCTCAAGTTGCTCGATGAGGGTCTGCCCGCTGATCCCGCCGGGCAGGAGCGAGCTTTCCAACATGGCAACCTTGACCACTTCGGCCCAGGCGGCGCGCACTTCGCGCGGCGGCTCCGCGCACAAGAGCGACGCGTCGGACCAGACCAAGCGCGGCTGATAGAAGGTGCCGATCAGGTTGCGGGCTTGCGGGTGATTCAGGGCGGTCTTGCCGCCAATCGCGCTGTCAATCATGCATTCCAATGCTGTCGGCGCCTTCACCAGGGGGACGCCGCGCATATACGTAGATGCCACGAATCCGCCCAGGTCGTCCACCGCGCCGCCGCCAACGACCAGAATGATGTCATCGCGGCGCAGGTGCACGCTGAGGAGCCAATCGTAGATGGCGCTGGCTTCTTCGAGGGTCTTGCCCCGTTCGCCGGCGGCGATCTCTCGGACGTGTACCGGCAGGCCCACGGAGGTCAGGGACTTCTGAATGACGCCGCCCAGGCGCTCCCAGGTATGCGTCTCGGCCAGGGCGGCCGCCTGGCGGGCGCGCGGCAGGAGCCGGCGAATCTGCTCGCCCAGCTCGGGCAAGTTCTGCCAGCCGACGCTGGCCTGGTACGACAGCGCGCCGGCCGCGACCACGACCGCCGGCGGGTTGTCCGTGTCGAGCGAATGGCGGATGGGCGCGGCGTGGTCGTCGGTCGCCACTTCCGGGTCGGGGGTCTGCTCCAACAGCGCGAGGGCGCGTACCACCTCCTCCACGACCTGCTCGGCGGTCAGGCGATCCGTATGCACGGTCCAGTCGGCCAGCGCGTAGGCCGATTGCCGGCTGTGCTTGAGCGAGCGCACCTGTTCGAGGGGATAGACGGCGTCCAGCATGGGGCGAATGGCGCCCGGCTCGGCGCGCCGCACCTGCTGCTCGATGCGGGCGTGCAGGATTTCGGGCCGGCCTTCCAGGGCGATGACCCACCCCTTGCCGGCCATGAAGCGGCGGTTCTCTGGCCGGATAAAGGTGCCGCCGCCGGTTGCCATGACGAAGGGCGGGGTCACGGAGATTTCCCGCAGGGCCTCGGCCTCGCGGGCGCGAAAGCCGGCTTCGCCTTCGCTCTTGAAAATGACCGGGATCGGCATGCCGCTGCGCTCGACGATCACGATGTCGAGGTCATACGCCGGCCAGCCGAGGCGCGCGCCGATCATTTTGGCAATTGTGGACTTGCCAGAGCCGCTAAATCCGACCAGGTAAACCCCTTTGGCTGTCATCGCTTCCTTCCGAATAGCATTTGAACCGCCCGGATCGCATCCAGCGGCGCGCCAACGATGAGAGAGAGCGTCCCTTCCGCGCGGATCACAGAGTCTCCGTCTGGTAGAATTCGCCGAATAGCTCCTGATCCGATGGGCGGTCTTCCGGGATCATGCGACTGACCCAGGTCGTGTTCATGTAGTGCTTCAAGTGAATGTTCTCTGAGGTGATGTTGCCGCCCCAGGTGCCACATCCCAGGCTGGATGTCATCGGCATCCCATTGTTGAACGCGCCGGCGTTGGCTTTCGACTGCGGCTGGCGCACCATGATTCTACTCACCGGGGCGCGCAGCGCAAGCTGATGGATGCGCTCATCGTTGAAGGAATAGATGCCGCAGGAGTGCCCCTTGCCGCCGACTGCGTAGATCTGCTCGACCATGTCCAGCGCATGCTCGAAGCCCTGGTACTTGAAGAGCGCCAGGACGACGCACAGCTTCTCACTGGAAAAGGGGTACGCTTTGCCGATGTGCTCTTCTTCGACCATGATGAACTTGCGATCGGCCGGAATCTCAAAGCCGGCGCGCGCCGCGATGCGCTGCGCGGCAATCGCGATGGTGTCGCCGGTGCGCCGGCCTTCCGCGTCCCACAGCACGGCCTGGAGCTGGCGCTTCTCTGCCGGCGATGCCAGATAGCCGCCCTCTTTGATGAGCTGGGCGACGAAGCGGTCGTAGATGCCGGCTTCGACGATCAGGTTGCCGTCGGCGGAACAGCCGGAGCCGAAGTCGGAGGTCTTGCTGGTGCGCGTGTTGCGCGCCGCCTCCTCGATGTTCGCCGTCTCGTCAATCACCATCGTCGAGTTGCCGGCGCCGACGCCGAAGGCCGGCGCGCCGCTGCTATAGGCCGCCCTGACCATCTCTTTGCCGCCGGTGGCCTGGATCAGGTCGGCCAACGACATCAGGTATTGTGAGAGCGGAATACTGGGCTTCTCCACGCATTGGAAGACATCGGCCGGCGCGCCCTGGCGGACGAGCATCTCGCGCATTACGCGCACCATCTCGAAGGTGGTGGCTTTGCTGCGCGGGTGCGGCGCAAAGATCACCGCGTCGCGGCATTTGAGCGCGAACAGCCCGACGCCCGGCGGCGTAAGCTCTGGGTTCGTCGTCGGGGTGAGCGAGACGATCAAGCCGGCCGGCTTGCCGTATTTGACGAGGCCCTTCTCTGGAATCTCTTCGATCACGCCGACGCTCTTCGCGCGCAAGATGTCGCGCAAGATGCCCATGATCTTGAAGCGCTTGGCGGCGCGTCCCTCGCGGTCGCCCAGGCCGCTTTCATCCACGCCCATCTGGGCGATGCGGGTGAAAGTCTTCTCATTGGCGGTGGCCCAGCCGACCGCCTGGCACAGCCGATCCACGCGCGTCTGATCGTAGCTCTCAATCTCTTGCAGCGCGATGCGCCCGCGACGGATCAGCTCGTCGGCATAGGCTTGCTCTTCCGGCGTAATAGGTCGTGATGGCATAGTCTCGTTTCCTTCCGCAATGCTCAGTCGGTCGGGAGGCCGCGCGCCGGCGGGCCGGCATAGCCGTGATCCACCGGATCAATGCGCCGCATCGGCGACATCTGGGTGATCTCTTCGTTGGCGTGCGCGAGGATGCCGGCCAGGCGCGCCACCATGAAGACGGCATTCGCCAGCGGCATGGGGAAGCCGATCTCGCACAGGATCGCGGCCATTGCGCCGTCAATGTTGATCGGCAAGTCCTTGCCGGTCGTGCGCTTCAGCGCGCCCTCAATGGCGCGCGCCGCGGCCAGGTGTGCGCCCGGGACGTTGGCTTCGCCGGCCAGCGCAAACAATCGGGCGAGGCGCGGGTCCTGGCGCTTGTGCTGGCGGTGTCCGAATCCGGCCAGGCGCCGGCCGGCCTGCCGCCATTCGGCGACGACAGCCTCCGCGGCGCGATCCAGGTCGCCGGCGCCCTGCGCCAGCTCCACGACCCGGCTGATGGCGCTCATGGCGTCTTGCACCGCCGCGCCGTGATGCTTGCCCAGCGTGAGCAGGCCGGCGGCCGCGGCCGCGCC
>CAIQJD010000882.1 GCA_903872005.1 uncultured bacterium
ACAACGCCGGCTCCACCAGCCGGCCGTCGGGCGAGCTGCCGCCCCACAGGCGCAGCGTGTAGGCGCGCCCGGCCGTGAGCGGCAGCGCGTGGCTCAAGGTGGCAATATCGGCGCTGGCCGGCGGCTGCGCGCCGCCCTCCGGGCTGGCGCTCCAATCCACCGTGACCGCCGCCCAGGGCAAGATGCTGAAACGCACTGTGCTGGGTGACACCGGCGCGGAGAAGCGCACCACCAGCGGCCGGTCCAACGGCGTCAGAATCGCGTCCGCAAAATTGAACGTCGCCGTGACGCGAGGCAACGCGGTCGTCGCTGTTGGCGTCGGCGTGACCGTCGGCGTCTCGGTCGGCAGAGGCGTGGAGGTGTGCGTCGGCGTATGCGTGGCTGTTGGCATCACAGTATCCGTCGGCGTCATGGTGGCCGTCGGCGTATGGGTCGCCGTGGGCGTCGCTGTGGGCGTGTTCGTCGGCGCAGTGGTGGCAGTCGGCGTGCTGGTCGGCGTGGGCGCGACCGAGATGCTCAGGTTGAGCGCGGTCGTCTGGCCGGCGCGAAAGACGCTGGAGCCGGCGAGGATGTCGTTGACGTAGAAGTAGATCGGCTCATTCTCCACCGGGCCTTCGTGCGCCGGCTGATCCGGGTCTTCACCCGTAATCTCGATATTGTAGTACGAGCCGCCGCCGTAGATGAAAGAAACGGTCTCCTGGGGACTCCAGAGCGCGCCGGGCACGCCGCGCACCGAGACGAGCGAGCCGGCCGGCGCGCCCACGTCATTGATGGCGACGCTCCCGTAAAAATGGGAAGATAGCGGCGGAATGGCCCCGGCCACGCCGGCCAGGAGCAGGCTCAGCAACAGCGCGCTGGCGAGAGCAACAACAGACCGAATCGTCCGTGAATGGCGCCGGCTCTGCATCGAGAGCCGCGGGTTTGTTCGTGGCATAAGACTCCTCATGGATAGAAAGTCAGCGTGCAACCAGACGTAACATAGATCCAGTACGCATAGCCGGGGCGCATCTCCGTGAGCGTATTCGCCCACGCCGGCTGCGCCACGTCGTAGCTCCTCCAGCCGCCCGCTGGATCGTACTCGAAGACCTTCGTATACAGCCCGTCAATCTCGGCCAGCGCTTCGGTGAGGGGCTGGGCGAGCAGGCGCGGAAAGCCGATCAGATTCGGGCCAGAACTCAGTTCGATGCTGGTCGCGCCAAGATTCCAGCCGGCCACCCGCAGGATCGCCGGTTGGCTCATATAAATCCAGAAACCCATCGCCGGATCCAGAGATTGCAACGTGTTGGCCCAGTCCGGCAAGCCGGGGTCGTAGCTGCGCCAGGACTGCGTCGGCCCGTTGAAGGCGAAGACTTTGGTGTATTGGCCGGCGATCGAGTGCAACACTTCGGACAACATAGGATTGGACGGGTAGACCGGGAAGGAGACCAAATTCGCGCCGGCGCTCAGACTCACACTGAAACCCGGTTCTTCCGTAGCCGTGGGCGTCGGGCTTGGCGTTGCCGTGCCGGTGGCCGTGGGCAGCAGCGTTGGCGTGGCCGTCGGCGAGATGGTCGGCGTGGCGGTTGGCGCCTGCGTCGGCGTCTGCGTCACCGTCGGCGTGCGGGTGATGGTCGGCGTTTGCGTGCCGGTAGGCGTGCGCGTGGGCGTCTGCGTCGCGGTATCCGAAGGCGTGGCCGTGAACGTGCGCGTGATCGTCGGCGTCTGCGTCGCCGTCGACGTGAATGTCCCCGTCGGCGTGCGGGTGATCGTCGGCGTCTGGGTCCAGGTGGGCGTGCGCGTCGGCGTCTGGGTCACCGTCGGCGTATGCGACGGGGTATAGGTCGCCGTCGGCGGCGTGGTCGGCGTGGCGCTGCTGGTCGGCGTCGGCGTAATGGAAGGACTGGGCGTGGCGCTGGGCGTCGCTGACGGCGTGCGCGTGGCGGTGGGGCCGCCGCTGTCCGTCGCCGTCGGCGTGGCCGTGGGCACATCGGCCGGCAGCCAGTACTGAATCTCCAGCTTCGGCCGCACGGAGACCGTCGGCGCCTCGGACGAATAGAAGGTGAAGCCAACGTTAGCCTCCACCACCGGCTTCAAGATCACGCCGAAGTTCTGATCGGGATGGGCGACCCACTCCTGGGCCATCTGCTGCACATCGAAATCGTACCACTGTCCCACCACCACGGCCGGGATCGTGACCAAGTCGCTCTCGCGCCGGCGATAATCGCGATCCACCTTGCCGCAGCCCTCGCCGTACCAGGCGACGCCGGCCGCGGCCTGATTCCAGGTCGCCTCGCTGGCCGTCCAATCGCGCAGCACCATGGTGCTGGTCACATCCATATAGCTGGTATTGCCGCCGCTGCGATCAAAGTGATAGACCGACAGCGTTGCGCCGGTCACAATGGCGTGGGGTGGAATCAAACCGACATCGAAGCGCAAGATCGGGTTGCTCTCATCGCGATAGACGTAGTTATCCGGCGTGGGCGGCGTCGCCTTGACGCGCTGCACGTAACGCAGGTGCAGACTGATCGCCTCGCTGTAGTTCACATCTGGAAAACGCCGGTCTATATAGGTATCCTGCGCGCCGGCATAGCCGTTGCGCCCCTGGCGAAAGACGCCCGTCTGAATGGGTTGATCGGGGACGCGCGTCGGCGTAACCGTCGGGGTCGGTGGGACATTCGTCGGCGTCGGGATGGTCGAATCGAGAGTGTAGGTGACGATGAGACGCGGCCGGCTGGAGAGCGTCGCGGCCTCGGCCGAGTTGATATAGTACCACATATCAACGCCGCGAATCATGTAGGGGCGCAACTTCATGCCGGCGTTCCATTGCGGCTGCTCGATCCAGTACTGCACCGCATTCTTCACGTCGAAGTCGTACTTCGCGCCGGCCGCCAGCGCATACGAGAAGAGCGCGAAACTCTCAGCTTTGTCGCGCCGGTCGTACCAGTAGTCGTTGGCGCCGGGCGTGGCCCAGGATTCGCCGGCGCGCGCCTCGTTCCAGGTGACTTCGGCCGACTGCCAGGTGCGGCTCATCACATGCAGAAAAACCACCAGGTCATCGGGCGGGTCCTTGCGGCTCTGGATAGACACGGTGAGCGAGGCGGCCTGCACGCGGGCGTTGCGCGGGATTTCGCTGAGGTCGAACCGGAGGAGCGCCGCATACTGCTCGGAGAGCTGCGTGGAATCGTTGTAGCGCAGGTCGAGCCAGCTCTGGCCTTCCTGGTTGTTGTCCGCGTCCGGCAGCGCCAGGGTCACATCGCGCGCGCCGGTATAGCCGCTGGCGCCCTGTTGAAAGACGCGTATGGCGAACACAGTCGGCTCGACCAGCGGCGCGCCGGCCTGCGATGGCCGGGTCGCCAGGGCTGCCAGGCCGGCGAGAACCATGAAGACGGCGAGGGCGACCAGCAGATAGCGCCCGGTTTTGGCGTGAGATCCCAAGATGCGCTCCGATACAGAGACTTCAAGTACTTAGACGCCGGGCGCGCCGTTCCGTTACGGCGCAGAAGGTCGCCTTATCCTCGCACCACGCACAGATCCATCAGCCGGCGCGCATCGTCGGCGACATCCAACGCAGCGATGCAGGCAATGATCTCACTGGCGCGGGCCACGCCCAGCAGCGGCTCGACCAACCAGCGGAACTTCTCTTCCAGCTCCGCGTTGCTCGGCGGGGCGGCCGGCGGCTGCCAATACGCTTCCTTGCGCCCGGAAACCAGCCGGCGGCCATCGCGCAGCGTCACTTCCACATGCGCGTAGGCTTTGGCCGGGAAAGCGGCTTCGTAGGCCGGCTCAACCACCGCCTCAACGCGGTCGGCCAGCGCCAGCACATCGGCGTCGAAGAGGCGCGGCGGCAAGACCTGGCGCGGCCCCACCTCGCCATCCAGCAGCGCCGCGGCGATGGGATAACTCAAGTTGTACTGCGCCTCTTCCGTATCGCGCGGGTGGGCGCGACTGAGGGTTGTCGCCGCCTCGAAGGCGAACACGCGGATGCAGGCCACGTCGGCCGGCGCGAGGCGCGCCTGGCCAGCGATCTCCAGCGCGCCGGCGATGCCCGGCTGCGCCCAGCGACAACAGGCGTAAGGCTTGAAATAGAGGTTGAGAATTTCCCATTCGCGCCCCAGGCCGGCGATCCAGGCCGGCTGCGGCGCCGCGCTGAAGAGCGGCTCCACGCCGGTGAAGCCATGTTGCGCCATCAGCGCCGCGGCGACCCCGACCATGCAGCCCCAGCCGGTGCTGTCTTTGCCCATATTGGGCGTGTCAATCCCCTTCTTCATCGGCGCGATGGGCGCGTGGTATTCGGCAACGCCCAGGGCGCGGCGCAGGGTCGCCGCGTCGAACCCCAAGACGCGGCCGGCCACGGCCGCGCCGGCGATGGCGCCCCAACTGCCGGATGAATGATAGGTCGTCGAAGTGGCGTGGCGAATCAGGCCGGCGCGGATGGCGATCTCGTAGCCCATGACCAGCGTCGC
>CAIQJD010000883.1 GCA_903872005.1 uncultured bacterium
CGACGCCATAGTTGCCGGTCAGCGCCAGGCCAATCATATCGTGGGGCAGGCACATCAGGCCAAAGTAGCTCGCCATGCCGAAATGCCGGCTGCGTCGCACCGCCACTGCGCCCATGCCGTTCTGCTGCGCTTTGGCAATGCACAGCTCCATGGCGCGTACGCCCACGACCAGTCCCATCCCGCCGTCGCCGTCCATCAGCGCGGTCGTCGGGGTGTCGCGCAGCAGGGTGATTTGCGGCCGGCTGTTCAGCGTCCCGTCCCGTAACGGCTCGATGTACTGATACAGGTTGATGATGCCGTGCGTTTCGACGCCACGCAAATCGGCGCGCACCAGAACGTCAGCGGCGGTGTAGGCGTCTTGGGCCGGCACTCCCAGCCGGCGAAAGACCTCTGCCAGGAAGGTACGCACCACGCCGGCCGGAATCCGAATCGTCTCTGCCATGCGCCACGCCTCTATTTGCGATAATCGTCAGGGTTGAAGTTGTCCGATGAGCCGACGGGCCGCCATCCCAGGACCGACTTGGCGTGGCTTGTATCGCGCCAGCGCACCGTGTTTTCGGAGATGGCGTCGAAGATGTCGAAGCGCAGGGAGAGCGGCGCGTCTATGCACTTCTCGATCATCTGCACCGCGTCTGCCTGGGCCAGATAGCCCGGGAAGTGGCGCAGCAATGCCGGCTTGTCATCGGGCAGGACCGCGCCGAGGCGGATGCACAATACCGACATCCCCAGCCGGTCAGAGAAGTAGCGGCCGCAGTTCTCGCCGAAGAGCTTGCCGACGGCATACGGGCTATCCGGCCGCGGCGGGTCGCGGTAATCCAGCATCTCCCACCCTTCGGGGAGGCGGTCGTATTCGCCCCGCGCCAGCATGCCATAGGGCGACCCTTCGTACCACTCCCAACCACACATGGTGCTCCCGCTGCTCATGAACACCACGCGCGGCACGTGCGCGGCGTGCGCCGCCTGGAAGACATTCAACGTCCCCTGCACGGTGGTGCGCATCGTGCCTTCCCATTCGGTCATGACCGCCTCGCTGGTGTCGGCCGCCAGGTGCAGCACTGCATCCATGCCGGCGAAGGCCGGCGCAATGGCCTCTGCGTCAGCGACATCGGCTACCAGGTGGGGGATGCCCTCCACCGGCCGGCGGCTCAGGCCGCTCAATTCGTACTTGTGGCCGAGATGCTTGATGACCAGGCCGCCAATCAGGCCGCTGGCGCCGGTCACGAGAACGCGCTTCTTCTCTCCCACGGCACAATCCTCCTTGCTGGCGTTTTGCCGGCTATCCCTTGACCGATCCCAGCGTCATGCCGGACACGACGAAGCGTTGCATGAACATGAACAAGATGATGGGCGGAATGGTGGTGATGAGGGCTGTCGCCATCAGCGGCCCCCACAAGAATACATCGCCCATAATGTAGCCCCCGAGGCCAGTCGGCAGGGTCAGGAGAAAGCGGCTGTTGACCAATGTGATCACGTACAGGAATTCGTTCCAAGAGTTGGTGAACCCGAAGATGAACGCGGTGACAATCCCCGGCGCCGCCAGCGGCAGGACGATGCGGAAAAGCACCCCCAGCCGGCCGCATCCGTCAATCAGCGCTGCGTCTTCCAGCTCTTCCGGGATACTGCGAAAGTAGCCCAGGATCAGCCACGTGCAGAAGGGCACGTTGAACGACTGGTAGGCCAGGACGACGGCCCAGAGGGTATTGATCAGACCCAGGTTGAACATCAAGATGAACATGGGGATGAAGAGGAGTGAGCTTGGTAACAGATAGGTGAACAGGATCGCCTTGGCCATGGAACGGTTCCCGACGAACTTGAGCCGCACCAGCGAGTAGCCGGCCAGGACGCCAATCAGAACGGACAGGGTGCTGCTGCCCAGGCTGACGAGGGCGCTGTTGCGGAGCCACATCAGCGTTGGCCGCTCAGTGAACACGTACTTGTAGTTTTGCAGGGTTAGCTCTCGCGGCACCAACATTCTTTCCCGCACGTATACTCCCCGTGGCGTGCGAAAAGAGGTGAGCGCCATCCAGTAGAATGGGAAGAGGGCTACGATGATGAATATCGCCAGCGCCACGTATGTGATGATTTGGCTGATGGGGGAATCGCGTCTGGTGTTTTCCATGGCTATTCGTTCTCCCCCCGCAACATGAGCGGCGACAGGAACATGATGATCAGAATGAGTACCGGCGCCAACATGACGGAGACGGTCTCGCCATACCCCAGACGTGAGACCTCAAAACCCAGTTTGTACGTGAAGGTGGCAAAGACATCGGTGGCGTTGCCC
>CAIQJD010000884.1 GCA_903872005.1 uncultured bacterium
AACCACTTGTAGAAGGGGGCATTGCTGTCATCCAGTACCTGGTCCCAGCGTTGATACCAGTCGAGTTCGGATGCGCGTTCAGACCAGAAGCCTTGAGGATCCTGGATGGATTGGAGATAGAGGTTCTCGTACTCTTTGACGCGCGCAGCGTCGCGCACGGCGGCAGAAGGGTAGTAGATCTTGCTTTCCGAAAGGTTTGGCTCATTGATCGGTGTGACCATTTGACTGTCTCCTGGGTTGAAGCGGTGCGGCGCGACGGCCGGCGCGTAGGATGCCACCATTTTACCACACTGATTGCCCTGTGTCAATACGATATTCGATAAGAATACGGCAAAATAACGTGATAAACGTCACAAACAAGCAATTCTGCAACGATTGTTTGGCAAAATGATGGAGGGCTGAGCGAAAAGGGGAGAAGCGGCTATTGGGATTCGATGGCGCGGGCGGGGCAGGCGTCTATACACACCTGGCAGCCGAAACAGCGGCCGGCGTCTATGAAGGGGGCTTCGCCGGGATCAAGTTGGATGATGGCTTTGGATTTGCAGACGCGACGGGCAGTGCAGCGATCGCACGCGAGGCAAAGATCATGGCGAACGACGGGTATGCGGTTGGCGGGAGCCAGGATTTTCAAGTCGGGCATATCGCACCCCCAGGCATCAGACGACGTTATACCACATACGGGTATATAGTATAGTGTACTTTCGCCGTCGCGTCAAGTGGCGGGGCGCAGTTCTTCGCGTTTGACGGCCAGATAGTCGAGATCGGCCGGAAGAATGGTCGCCGGGAAGATGCGGCGCGCTTCGGCCAGGAGGGTCGCTTCACGGCCACGATATTGGTGATCCAGGTGGGTGATACAGAGCTGGCGCACATTGGCTTCGGCGGCGATGGAAGCGGCCTGGGCGGCGGTCATGTGGCCGGAGGCTTCCGCAAGTTGGGTCTGATCGGAGGCGAAGGTGGCCTCGGTGATGAGGAGGTCGGCGTCTTTGTCGATGACAGCGAGGCCACGGTTGAAGGCGAAGTCGCCGCTGATAACGATTTTGGCCCCAGATACGGGGTCAGAGAGGACTTGATCGGGATGGACGACTTCGCCGTCGGCGAGGGTCACGGACTCGCCGGCGATGAGGCGTTGGCGGGGTTGGCCGGCCGGCACGCCGAGCCGGTCGGCCAGCTCGGCCCGGAAATGGCGCTGCGGGCGCTCTTCGAAGGTGTAGCCGAAGCAGGGGCGCGCGGTGTGGTTTGTGCGGAAGGCTGAGATGCTGATGTCGGCGTTTTCAATCAGAACGCCGCGCGAAACCGCAAAGTATTCAATGTCAACGCCCGGGTCGTGCGCTTCTGGGGAGTGAATCATGGATGCCAGGACGCGGGCGCGATCTACGGTGGTGCTGCCGCCGTAGATGCTGAGGTGAGGGCGCGGTCGAATGTGGGATAGGCGAGCTGCCAGCAGCAGACCTCCGATGCCGAGCAGATGGTCGAGATGATCGTGAGTCAGGAAGACCTGGCGCAGATTGACGCCAGGTTGTACATCGGCCAGGCCGCGGGC
>CAIQJD010000885.1 GCA_903872005.1 uncultured bacterium
ACCGCCAAGTCCTACACCCTCACCTGGGCGCAGGCGCTCGATCCGGCCAATAACTTCGGCTTCGATCTCGCCGGCGACGGCCAATCCATGAAACTCGCCAGCACCATGGAAGGCTTCGCCGTGCGCGACGCCTGGGTGCAGGGCGTCAACCGCATTGACATCCAGACCAAGCCCTGATCCCCGCGAAGGAGAGTCTGATGATGACCGAGACGCCCGCGCCGGCCCCGGCGCAACCCGGCAATAAGAAGAAGCCGATAACCCGCTACTTCTCCACCTTCGAGCTGATTCTGCTGGCCCTGATGTCGGCCCTGGTGGTCGTGTCCAAGATCGTGCTGCACCTGCCGCTGCGCCTGCCGGGCCATTCCGGCCTCTTCTGGATGGCGATTCTGGTGGTGGCGCGCGGCCTGGTGCCCAAACCCGGCGCGCTCTCCCTGGTGGGCCTCACCAGCGCCCTGCTGGCCGCCTTCCTGGGCCTGGGCGACATGGGGCCGGTCTACACCTTCTTCTCGTACCTCACCAGCGGCGTGGCCGTGGACCTGATCGGCTGGTTCCTGGGCGGCCTGGAGTCCATCGTCCCGGCGACCCTGGCCGGCACGTTGGGCAATGTCGCCAAGATGCTGGTCAAGCTGCTGATGTCGGTGGCGCTGCAAATCCCGGCCGGCTTCGTCGAGACCGGCCTCCTCTTCTCGTTCCTGACCAACACCGTCGCCGGCGCGCTGGGCGGCATCATCGGCTGGATGATTTTGCGCGCCCTGCGTAAAGCCGGCTTCTTCGCGTTCATGGAAGAGAAACGTTAGTCGCACAGGAGGTTGCTATGTCACCCGTTGGAGCGCAACGTATCCGCTTCGATTTCAACAATCTGATGCTGGACGCCATCGGGCCGGAGCGCGGCCTGACCATGAACGATATTGACGCCGGCCTGCCGGCGTTGGAAGAGGCTGACCGCTGGCTGAAAGCGCGGCGCGCCGCCGGCGAGGTCGCCTGGATGGAGTTGCCGTATCAGGACGCCGTGACCCGCGAGATCCTGGCCTTCGCCGAGGCGCAGCGCGGCCGCTTCGAGAACCTGGCCGTCCTGGGCATCGGCGGCTCGGCCCTGGGCAATACCGCCCTGCAGACGGCCCTGGCGCATCCCTACTACAACCTCCTGCCGGCCGACCAGCGGCCCGGCCCGCGCCTCTTCGTCCTCGACAACGTGGACCCGGACGCCTTCGCCGGCTTCCTCGACGTGATTGACCCGGCGACGACCCTCTTCAACGTCTCGTCCAAGTCCGGCGCGACGGCCGAGACCATGTCGCAATTCTTGATCGTGCGCGACATGCTGCAAGCGCGGCTGGGGCCGGCGCACAAGGCCCATCTGGTCGTCACCACCGACGCCCGCGCCGGCGTCCTGCGCCCCATCGTCGGGCGCGAGGGCTACGCCAGCTTCATCGTGCCGGCCGGCGTCGGCGGGCGCTTCTCGGTGTTCTCGCCGGTGGGCCTCCTCTCGGCGGCGCTGTGCGGGCTGGACGTGCCGGCGCTGTTGGCCGGCGCGGCCTTCGCCGACCAGCGTTCCCGCGACCCCGATCCCTGGCGCAACCCGGCCTACATGAACGCCCTGCTGCAATATCTCCTGTATCGGCGCGGCCAGCATATCTCGGTGATGATGCCCTACAGCCAACGTCTGCGCGACGTGGCCGACTGGTATCGCCAGTTGTGGGCCGAAAGCCTGGGCAAGCGCCACAACCGCGCCGGCCAGGTCGTCGAGGTCGGCCCGACGCCGGTCAAGGCGCTGGGCGTGACCGACCAGCATTCGCAGGTGCAGCTCTACGCCGAAGGGCCTTATGACAAGGTGGTCAACTTCATCTTCGTGGAACACTATGATCGCACGGTGACGATCCCGGCCGGCTTCCCCGACATGGAGGGCGCGGCCTATCTCGCCGGCCATTCCATGAACGAGTTGATTCAGGCCGAAGGGGAGGCCACCGCGCTGGCGCTGACCGAAGCCGGCCGGCCCAACTGCGCCTATATCCTGCCGGCGGTCAACGCCTTCACGTTGGGGCAGTTGCTCTACACGCTGGAAGTGCAGACGGCGATCAGCGGGCCGCTGTATGATGTGGATCCCTTCGATCAGCCCGGCGTGGAGGCCGGTAAGGTCGCGACCTACGCGTTGCTCGGCCGGCCGGGGTACGAGGGCCGGCGGCAGCAGATCGTGGACGGGAGGAAGCGCAAGCGGGATCGGTTCGTCATCGCGTGATGCGCTTCTGTGGATTGCGAAGGCTTGCCTTCGCAGGCCACAGAAGAGGCGCCCTCTCGCAGATTAGGAAACCTGCGGGGGCGCCCCCAGCGGATTTTAAGTCCGAACTATGTGCAAGTTGTGTGCAGCCTATCACTCCTTGTTTGCGCCGACCTCATTGACGCCCTGTGCTAGCAGGTAGTCAATCGTCTTGCCGGTCAGTGGCTTCGCTATTGTCAGGATTGGTAAGCGCGAGCCGTCTGATGCTGTACAGTCTAGCGGAAAAGATCTCACTACCCGGCAGAAGCGCGTTCTTCGGCCTGCGGCTCAAGGGATATCTCAAGACCCTTGAACCGGCCCAACTTGATATCGGACAAGTGGTACGATTTCGAATAGAGTTTGCGGGCCCCACTGAACTCATCGCTCCCGAAGACATAGACAACTAGCTTGGCCTGGACGCCCATACCTAGCAAGTCTTCCAAGCACACGAGGCTGCTATCTGCCTTCATACGTACAGATGCAGGAATCGCCGCCTCGCGCTTCAGACCTGTGATG
>CAIQJD010000886.1 GCA_903872005.1 uncultured bacterium
GAGCCGACCGGCAACCTGGATTCGGTGAGCGGCGCGGATATCATGGAGCTGTTCGGCCAGATCAATCGCGAACGGAGCGCGACCATTGTCATTGTGACGCACGATCCGGCGGTGGCGCGGACGACCGGCCGGCGCGTGACGCTGCGCGATGGCAAGGTCATCGGCGATCACCCAATTGTGGATGGCGCGACGGAGGATTTGCGGGAGTTCGCGCGGTCGGCGCTGGGACGGCAGATCGCGGCCGGCGATCTTTCGGCGCTCGAGCGGCTCGGCCTGGCGCGTGAGGGGCAGCTTTCGCTGGCGGACCTGGGCCGGCTGCTGGCTGCGCTATAGCGGCACGGCAAGGGATGCAGACGCAGGGATGAGGCTCACGCCGGGGCGCCGGCGTGCAGGCGTTCGCCGACGGCGAAGCCCTGCCTGAGCGCAGCCTCGTTCTGGGCGCGTCGCGCCTCGGGCAAGATGGCGATGAGCGCCGGCAGGTCTACCAGGCCGGCCAGCGCGGCCACGGCCCCCAACATGACCATGTTGGCCGAACCGGCGTCGCCGGCCTCGGTCGCCAGGCGCAGCGCCGGCACGGGGGCATGGTTGGCGACGGCCGCCGTCGCCGGCGTGACTGCCTCGGCTTCGTACAGAATCCAGCCATCGGCCGCGACTTCGGCCCAGGCGCGCTGATAGGCTTCCTGCGACATGGCGACCAGAATGTTCGGCGTCAGGACGCGCGGGTAGACGATGAAGGCGTCGGAAACGATCACCTCGGAACGGGTGTGGCTGCCGCGCACTTCGGGGCCGTAAGAGGCCGAGCTGGCGACTTGCCGGCCGATGGAAGCGCAGGCGCGGCCCAACAAGGCGCTGGCGAGGCGCACTCCCTGGCCGCCCTGGCCGCCGAAGATGATTTCGTATTGAAAGCTATCAGCCATCAGCGGTCAGCCCTCCGCTTGCTGCGACCGGCGCGCCCTCTTCGTCCTCGTCGCGCCAGACGCCAACGATGATCTTGTCGCCGCCGGCCGGCGCGTCCACATTCCCCGCTTTCCGCTGGACGCAGACCTGTTCTTGCCAATGCAACATCTGCCACGCCACGCTCCCTTCGGCATCCGGCCAAAGGCCGCGGTTGGCGCGCCCGAAGTGGGTGGGGCAGGTGGAGAGGACTTCGACGAAGGCGAAGCCGGCCTGTCCCAGGGCGTCGGCGATGCCGCGTTGCAGCCAGGCCGGCCGTGCCGCCGGCCAGCGCGCCGCGTAGGGCGCGCCGGCGCCGCGCACCAGCCGCACGAGGTCGAAGCCGCGTTCGGGATTGCCGGCCGGCGTGGTCGCCGTGCGCGCCTGATATGGCGTGGTGGAAGATACTTGCCCGCCGGTCATCCCGAAGAGCCAGTTGTTCAGACAAAAGACCTTGATGGGGAAGTTGCGCCGGGCGGCGTGAATCAGGTGATTGCCGCCGATATTCGCCAGATCGCCGTCGCCGCTGATGACGATGACTTCCAGGTCGGGCCGCGCCAGCTTGAGGCCGGCCGCGTAGGCGATGGCGCGCCCGTGGGTCACGTGCAACGTATCGGCCAGGAAATGGGGCGATGGCACCCATGCGCCGCAGCCGATGCCGGAGACGAAGGCGGCGCGTTGGAAGTCCAGGCCGGTCTCTTGCGCGGCGCGCAAGAAGGCGTTCATGAAGATGCCATGCCCACAGCCGGGACAGAAGGCGGTGGCCTGGCGCAGGTAGCGGGCGCGCAACAGGCTGGCCGGCGCTGGCTTCATCGCTCCCATCTCCCTTCCAACAGATAGCGCAGAATGCGGCGTGGGTCCATCATCTCGCCGTCGGTCTGGCTCAGGCTGATGACCGGCAGGTCCAGGCAGCGCGCTGCCTCGCGGCTGATCTGGCCCAGGTTCATTTCCGGGCAGACCAGGGCGCGCCGGCCCTGGCAGACTTCTTGCACCACGCGATCCGGGAAGGGCCACAGGGAGCGCAGGCGCAGGAGGCCGACCGGCTCGCCGCGCCGGCGGGCGGCCCGCACGGCCCACAGCGCGCTCCGCGCCGTCGAGCCATAGGCCAGGACAATGCGCTCCGCGCCTTCCACGAATTGCGTTTCCCAATCATCAATCTCGTCCTGATGGGCTAGGATCTTCTGCGCCAGATGGATGGTGAGGGCTTCCTGGACGGCGCCGTCGGTGGTGCGGCGCACGCCGGCGGCGTCGTGGGTGGAGCCGGTGACCAGCAGGCGCGCGCCTGCGCCGAAGGCCGGCATGGGCGGGATATCGGCCGGCGTTTCTCCGCCGAAGGGCGACTCCTGCGGCCAACGGATGCGATCATAGGTGCGGCCGGTCGGCTGGATCGTCACGGTCTCTTGCAGGTGGGCGACGATCTCATCGGCCAACAGGATGACCGGGGTGCGAAAACGCTCGGCCAGGTTGAAGGCGCGGATGGTCAGCTCGTACATCTCTTGCACCGACCAGGGCGCCAGGGCGATCATCTCTGGCCCGCCGTGCGGCCCCCAATGGGCTTGCATGACGTCGCTTTGGGCCGGCCGGCTGGCCTGGCCGGTGGAAGGGCCGGCGCGCTGCGCGTTCATGATGACACAGGGCGTCTCGGTCATCACGGCGTAGCCGATGTTTTCCATCATCAGGCTCATGCCTGGGCCGGACGTGGCCGTCATCGCTTTCAGGCCGCCCCAGGATGCGCCGATGACGGCGGCGATGCTGCCCAATTCATCTTCCATCTGGATGAAGCGCCCGCCGATCTGGGGGAGGCGCTCGGACAGGTGAGCCATGGCTTCGCTGGAGGGGGTGATGGGGTAGCCGGCATAGAAGCGACAGCCGGCGGCGATGGCCCCTTCGGCGCAAGCTTCGTTGCCGGAGAGGTAGTAGCTGCCGGCTGGCAGGACGCCGGGCGCATCGCGCCAGCCGCCGGGGTCGGCCGGCGGATTCGGCGCGACGTAGGGCAGCGTGGCGGCGGCCGGCGCTTCGCCGGCAATGACGTCAAGGGCCAGGTCGGGGCAGAACTGTTCGCAACGCCGGCACCCGCTGCAATCGGCCGGCCGGGCGACGCGCATCGGGATGAGGCCCTGGGGGTTGGGGTGATCGGCCGGCTCGAAGACGGCGCGCGGGCAAGCGTGCCGGCAGAGGGCGCAGGCCTGGCCTTTGCACAGGGATGGGTTCAGGGAGATGGTGTAGGTGGTGGTCATTGCAGCAGTGAGCTGATCTCGTGGTGGAGCGCCGGCAAGTCATTGCGGATTACGTTCCAGACAATATCATAGTTGATGATGCGCGAAAGCGCCTCGAGAATATCGGAAAGGTAGTCAGCGTCACGCCGGCGTTCGGACATCTGTCAACGTCCTCTCAATCTCCTGCGCGATCCGCATATACCGCGGCTGTTCGCGGCTACGGCGTAGCGTCTCAAAGGTTGCCAAGTCTACTTTGCGTCCAAGACATTGCTCAAGGTAGTGCGCCAGCGTGACGAATTCAAGGCCCAGCGGGCGGGAAGTCTCTACCAGCAGATCAACGTCGCTCTTGTCGGTCGGTTTCCCCAGTGAGAAAGAACCGTACAGCGCCAGGCGCACGACGCCATATTGCTGCCGCAAGTATGGCAGCTCTCTTTCGAGGACGCTGAGAATCTGGTCTTTTTTCACTGGACGTTTCATGGTACAACGCTCCTACTTCCATATCATACCGCCAGGCGGCCGAAACTGCAAGCGCCTGTCTTCTCCGATCATCAATCAACTCTTGCCAGGTCACCGAACTGTGATATCTCCCACTTTCACGCTGGCATCCGACGCCGCCTGGCCGGCCGCGTCGCGCACGGGCAGGCGCGCCCCGTCGCGTGGATCGTACATCCCGACGATCAGCCGGTAGTCGCCGGCCGGCGCATCGCCGGCCAGGGTCAACGGATGGCGCGTCAGGACCGTCGTGCCAGCCTCCCAGATGGCGGTGGGGTAGGTCTCCTGACAGGGCATCTCGTCCACCTGCGCCCAGACCGGGTTCCCCGCGGCGTTCAGGGTCTCGCCCAGGAGCTGCACGAAGATCTTTTCGTCGGCCGGCAGCGGCCGGGTGATGCGCCAGTATAGCGTCACCGCGAACCCGTCGCCGGGTTGCAGCGCCGCGCCGCTCGCGACAGATAGATCGCCGCCCAACAGCGTGAAGGCATCTCCCAGGATGGCGTCGGCCGGCCATTGCGGCTGCATGGCCACAGGTTGCGGCGCGGCCGGCGCGCTGACCCGGAAACGCAGGAAGTAGGGTTGTCCGTCGCCGTTGGCATAGGGGCCTTTGAGTTTGCCGGCCGGGTAGAGGGCTTGCAGGGTGGGCAGGAAGGTTTCGCCGGCCGGCGGCAGCAAATAGGCAATCGGGCCGGTCTGTGCGGTGGGCAGGGTCAGGCAATTGCGGTTGTGCCAGCGCAATGTGTAGGTCCGGCGGGCGGCCGGCGGTTGGGCGAAACGCTCTTTCTGGATGGCGAAATCGAGGGCGGCCTGATAGGGGAATGGCTCCTCGAAGCTGAGATAGACTGTCGTTTGGTCGGGCAGCGAGAGGATCGCCTGCTCGGCCTGGCGCAGGTCTGTATTGAAATAGACGTTCAGCTCCGGCTGGCGCGCCCAGTTGAGAAAATAGTCGCGGTAGGTCGTCCATCCCGAAAAGGCGCCGAGGCCAACGAGCAGGGCGAGCAAGAGGGCCATGGAGAAGCGGGGGCGCCGCAGCCGGCGCGTGGCCCAATCCCAGATCTGGGCGAAGCCGATGCCGGCCAGGGCCGCCAGCGGGACCGTCGCGCCGAGGCTGCGAATGTAGTTGGGCGGATAGACGGTGAGCGCCATGGGCAGGGTCATGGTCAGAACCCACAGCGGCCATTGTAGCCAGCGCGCCTGACGGAATCGTCGCCCAACGGCTGCCAGTCCCAGGAAGAAGCCGATCATCTGTGCGGCGTCGAAGACCGGCCGGCCGGGGAGGTTGTTCGGCCAGCCCCAATCGCCGTGGGTGGTGAACATCAAAAGCGTGCGCCCCAGATTGCCCCACAAGTCTTGCGACCCCTCAGCCTGCGCCTGCGTGTTGGAGATATTCACCTGCTGTAGCCGATAGATGAAAACATCGGGGTGCTGGGCGAAGTAGATCCACAGGGGCAAGCTGATGGCTAGCGCCGCGCCGAAGAAGAGCGCCATCTCGCGCCAA
>CAIQJD010000887.1 GCA_903872005.1 uncultured bacterium
CTCAAAGTAGAGCCGGTCGGCCGTATCATAGTCGGTGCTGACCGTCTCCGGGTTGCAATTGACCATGATCGTCTCATAGCCCAGTTCCTTGAGCGCAAAGCAGGCATTGACGCAGCAATAGTCAAATTCAATCCCCTGGCCGATGCGGTTGGGGCCAGAGCCGAGGATCATCACCTTGCGCCGGCTGCTGGGCTGCGCCTCATCGCCCGGCTCATACGTGGAGTAGAGGTATGGTGTGCGCGCCTCGAATTCGGCGGCGCAAGTATCCACGCGATAGTATGCCGGGACGATGCCCAGGGCCAGCCGGCGCCGGCGCGCCTCCAGTCCGCTGCGTTCCGACGAGCCGCACAGCCGGCCGATCTCACGATCCGCGAAGCCGGCGCGCTTGGCCCGCCGCCACAGCTCGGCCGGCAGCGTATCCAGCGTGTGGCGCGCCAATGCGTCGGATAGCGTCAGCAAGTCCGCAATCTGCGCCACGAACCAGGGGTCATACCCGCTGGCCTGACTCACCTGCTCCTGAGAAATGCCCTGCCGCAACGCCTGGGCAATCTGAAAGATGCGCTGCGCCGAAGGGTGCGCCAGCGCGCCCAGAAGATCAGCCGCCGGCGCGCCGGCCGACTCCAGCCCAAACGCGCCAATCTCCAGGCTCCGCAGCGCCTTCTGCAAGGCTTCCTGGAACGTGCGCCCCAGCGCCATCACCTCGCCCACGGACTTCATCTGCGGCCCCAGCTCGCGATCCGCGCCGGGGAACTTCTCAAAGGGCCAGCGCGGGATCTTGAGCGCGACGTAATCCAGCGCCGGCTCGAACGAAGCCGGCGTCTCGCGCGTGATGTCATTGGTGATCTCGTCCAGCCGATAGCCGGCAGCCAACAGGGCGGCAATCTTGGCGATGGGGAAGCCGGTCGCTTTGGAGGCCAGCGCCGACGAACGCGAGACGCGCGGGTTCATCTCAATCACCATGACTCGCCCATCGCGCGGATTGACGGCGAATTGCACGTTAGAGCCGCCGGTCTCGACGCCCACGACGGACATCACCGCGCGCGCCATGTCGCGCAACCGCTGTAGTTCGCGGTCGGTCAGGGTCATCGCCGGCGCAATGGTGATGCTATCGCCGGTATGCACGCCCATCGGATCGAGGTTCTCAATCGAGCAGACCACGACGAAGTTGTCCGCCCGGTCGCGCATCACCTCCAGCTCATACTCCTTCCAACCCAGCAGCGACATCTCCACCAGCACTTGCCCGATGGGACTCTCGCGGATGCCCTTGAGGGCCGCCTCGCGCAGCTCCGCTGCATTGTGGGCCGTGCTGGCCCCGCTGCCGCCCAGGGTGAAGGAGGCCCGCACCAACACCGGGTAGCCGATCTCTTCGGCAAAACGCAGCGCATCCTCCGGCGTGAGCGCGATGACGCTGGGCGGCGTCGGCAGGCCGGCCGAGCGCATCGCTTCCCCAAACGCCTTGCGATCCTCGGCCACCGTGATAGAGCGGACGTTCGCCCCAATGAGCTGGACGCCATAACGCTCCAGGATGCCGGCGTGCGCCAGATCCATGGTCAGGTTGAGCGCCGTCTGACCACCCACCGTCGGCAGGATCGCATCGGGCCGCTCGCGGGCAATGATCTTCTCCACGAACTCGACGGTCAGCGGCTCAATGTACGTGGCGTCGGCAAA
>CAIQJD010000888.1 GCA_903872005.1 uncultured bacterium
CCGCTCTCCCCCCTATGCTATAATCCCCGCCAGAGGCTCATCCGCTATGGAGAACCGCCGGCGCTTCACGCTCGCCTTCGTCCTGGTGGCCCTGGGCGCGCTCGTCGCCTATGGCGCCATCGTCTATACTGCCAGCATGATCGCCCTGGGCGAACTCCGTCAGGACGCCGCGGCGGCCCAGTGGCAGCTCTTTCAACGCGTCCTCGATTCTATCCAGGCCAACCAGCTACAGCTCACCCAGGAATATGCCGGCCGCGAAGACCTGCGCCAGATTGCCCGCGCCGTGCCGGCCGCCGCCGCCGACCTCGACCAGAGCCTCGCCCTCTCCCTGCGGCGCCGCTACCAGATCAGCCTCCTCATCCTGGCCGACGCCCAGGGCCGGCCGCTCTATCCCATCGGCCCGGCTTCCGCCCAGACGCAGCTCGCCCTCGCCAGCGCGCCGGCGCAAGCCGCGCTGGCCGGCAGCGACGCCGGCGACCTCCTGCTCATCGAAGACCAGACCATGCTCCTCACCGCGGCGCGGGTGGGGCTGCCCGATCAGCCGGAAGTCTATGGCATCCTGCTCTTGGGCCGGCCGGTGAACAACGCCCTCTTCGAGCAAGTCAAAGCCGTCATGGGCCGCGATCTCATCCTGGCCCGCGCCGGTCAGATCGTCGCCGCCAGTCGCGCCCTCAGCCAGAGCGAAGCCGCGGCGCGCCAGGAATGCCCCGATGTCACCGCCGGCAGCCTGCGCCGGCTGAACATCCTCACATCGCCCGAAGGCGGCTCCTACGTCGCGTTCCTGTGGCAAAACGAGGCCCAGGCCGAACTGGGCTGCCTGCAGCTCGATCTGGCCGAAAGCCTCGTCCCCAGCGTCGGGGCCGCGGTCACCATCGCCTCGCTCGTCGCCATCCTGCTGGGCGCGGCGGCTGCATACCTCATGGCGCGCGTCCTGGCCGGCCGGCTGGCCGACGCTTCCGATGCCCTGATGGCCGGCGAGCGCGAGAACGCGCGCCTCTACGCCGAAGTGCAACAATTGAACAGCCGGCTGGAAACCCTGGTCGGCGAGCGCACCGCGCAGCTCCATGCGGCCGTCAGCGAGCTGCAGGCGGCCCAGGCCCAACTGATGCGCGCCGACCGGCTGACCGCGCTGGGCCGGTTGACGGCCGGCGTGGCCCATGACCTGACGGAAGCCCTCACCACCATCCTGGCGCGCCTGCAGGCCCTCCTGCAAATGGAGCCGGACGCTGACCGGCGCGCCCAACTGGAAGCCGCGCGCCAGGCCGCCCTGGAAAGCCAGGAGACCCTGCGCCGGCTGCGCGCCTTCTCCAGCCAGCGCCGGGCGCGCCGCGAGCTGCTCGACCTGAACGCGGTCGTCCGCGAAATCGTCGCCTTGCTGGCATCGGCCCTGAAGAGCGCCGACATCGTCTGCGACCTGCAACTGGCCGGCGGCCTGCCTAAAATCCTGGCCGACCAGATGGAGCTACAGCAGGTTGTCTTGAACCTGTTGCAACGGGCGCGCCAGGCAGTCGAGGAGAGCGCCGGCCCGCGCCGCATCGTCCTCGTCACCGAGACGGCCGGCGAAATGGCCCGCCTCTCCATCCTGGACAACGGCCCCACCCCCGACGCCGAGACGCTGGCGCGCCTCTTTGAGCCGCCGGCCGAGGCCGGCGCCGACCTGTACGTCTGTCGCGGCATCGTCGAGGCCCATGGCGGGCGGATTGCGGCGCAAGCCGGCCCGGCCGGCGTCGGCGTCTGCGTGATCGTCGAGCTGCCGCTTGGCGTTGGGCCGGCGGCGCGCGGCCTGTGAGAGCGAGCTTGTGACGACCCTATGGCAATTGTAACCCTCATCGGCCTGGGCAAATTCTACGGCGCTCAGGAAGTCTTTCAGGACGTGACCGCGCAGATCGAGCCGAATGACCGCATCGGCCTGGTCGGCCCCAACGGTCAGGGCAAAACCACGCTCCTGCGCGCCATCGCCGGCCAGGAAG
This sequence comes from uncultured bacterium, assembly GCA_903872005.1. The sequence continues at coordinate 1,971 of CAIQJD010000888.1, forward strand.
AGCCGAGCGCCGGCCGCATCGAGAGCCGGCGCGGCCTCAGCATCGGCTATCTGCCCCAGCACGCCGAGCTGCTGGGCGAGCAATCGCTCTACGCCGCCATGCTGTCGGCCTTCGACGCGCTGATTCGCCAGGAGGCGACGCTGCGCGAGCTGGAAACCCAGATGGCCCAGCCGGCTTGCCCGCCGGCCGTCTGCCAGCAATATGGCGAGCTGGAGCATCGCTTCGAGCTGGCCGGCGGCTACACCTACGAGACCCAGATTCGCCAGGTATTGGCCGGCCTCGGCTTCTCCGACGAAGAATTCGACAAGTCTCTGGCGATCATGAGCGGCGGGCAGCGCACCCGCGCCATGCTGGCGCGCGTCCTGTTGGAAGCGCCCGACCTCCTGTTGCTAGACGAGCCGACCAATCACCTGGACCTGGCCGGCGTAGAATGGCTGGAAAGCTACCTGGGCGGCTGGAAGGGCGGCCTGGTGGTCGTGGCCCACGACCGGCGCTTCCTGGATCGGCTGGTCAACCGCATCTGGGACCTGGCCCTCGGCCGGCTCGAAACCTATGAGGGCAACTACAGCCGCTACGTGGAGCAGCGCGAAGAGCGCATGGCGCGCCGGCTGGCCGAATACGAGGCCCAACAGGAGCAGATCGCTGAGACCGAGTACTTCATCCAGCGTTACAAGGCCGGCCAACGCGCCAAAGAGGCGCGCGGCCGGCTGGCCCGCCTGGAGCGCCTGGAGCGCCTGGAGCGGCCGCAAGAAGTCAAGCGCATCCATCTCGACATCCAGACCGACATGCGGAGCGGCGACATCGTCCTTCGCACCCAAAACCTGGAGGTGGGCTACGCCGGCCCGCCGCGCCTGCATCTCTTCGATTGCCCTGATCTCCTCTTGCAGCGCGGCGAGCGCGCCGCGCTCCTCGGCCCCAATGGCGCCGGCAAGACGACCCTGCTCCGCACGATCCTGGGGACGCTGCGGCCCCTGGCCGGCGAAACGCGCCTCGGCGCGTCGGTGCGCCTGGGCTACCTGGCGCAGGCCCACGCCGGCCTGAAACTGGAGCGCACCGTCCTGGACGAAATCCTGGAGACGCGCAATCTGCCCATCGAGAAGGCGCGGCACTACCTGGGGCGCTTCCTCTTCTCCGGCGACGATGTCTACAAGCCGATCCGGCTCCTCAGCGGCGGCGAGCGCAGCCGCGTGGCCCTGGCCAAGCTGACCCTGGAAGGGGCCAACTTCCTCGTCCTCGACGAGCCGACCAACCACCTGGACATCGCCTCGCAGGAGATCCTGGAAGAAGTCCTGAGCCAGTTCCGCGGCACGATCCTGCTGGTCTCCCATGACCGGCACTTTGTGGACGGCCTGGCGACGCAAATCTGGCTGATCCGCGACGACA
>CAIQJD010000889.1 GCA_903872005.1 uncultured bacterium
CGCTCAAGGTCTGGAAGCGGCGCTATTGCCGGCTGATGCGGGCGCTGATTGACGACTTCGGCGAGGAGCTGGTGCTGGATACCGTGGAGAAGGTCTGGTGGGATCAAGCCTACCAGGTCGGCCTGACCTGGCGCGAGAAGTTCGAGGCTGACCCCACGGCGGCCATGCACGCGAAGGCGCATAGCTGGCATGACGACGCGATGTGGGCGCGCATCTGCTGCTGCGAGGTGCCGGTCTTAACCGACACGCGCTGGGAGCTGAACTCGGTGCGCTGCTATCGCGAAGTCTTCAAGGAGATGGGCGAGCCGAAGATCGCCATGAGCTGGTGCATGACCGACTTCGCCGCGGTGCGCGGCTGGTCGCCCAAGATCGTCATGCGTAGCCCGCATCACCTGCTGCGCGGCGACGCCTTCTGCCATCAAATTCGCTTCATCAGCGACGACCCCAGCCTGCAATGGGACTACTCGCGAGAGACGTCCGAGAAGGTCGGCTGGCGCAGCATCAAGAAACTGGAGGACTGAGCCATGCCTATCCAATCCGGCACATTCAAACGCCTGCCCCCCAAAGAAGTCATCTTCAAGGCCATCGCGCGCGAACAGGAGCACAACGCGGATCTGGTGACTTTCGCGCTCTATATCGGGCCCGTGGCCGAGAAGGCCGGCCGGCGCGTCTACGCAGTCGCCGCCGCGGCGCTGACCCAAGACGGCCTGCCGGTGACGGCGCAAGAGCTGGAAGCCCTGGCCGAGGAGCTGAAGACGCCGGCCGGCCAGGAGAAGTACGCCGAGCAGATCCACTATCACCTGTTCAACCACGTGACGGGATAGGATTCATCTCGTAGCATCGGCCCTCGTGGCCGTCCGAATCCCAGACGCCCACAAGGGGCGATGCTACATCAAGTGTATGCCAGGAGGATGGGACATGTCTGCCACAATGCTCCGCGCCGGCCGGCTGATTGATGGCGCCGGCCGACTCTGGGAACGCGCTGACATTTGCATAGAAGGCGACCGCATCGTCGCGGTCGGCGAGAGCCTGCCGGCCGCGAGCGGCGCGGCCGAGATCCCTCTGGCCGGCGCGACTATCATCCCCGGCCTGATGAATTGCCACACGCACATCTGCGGCGAGCGGTCGCCGGCGGCCGGCGGTATCACGCCGACGCAGCTCCATGTCGAGTATGCCTGGCGCGGGGCGCACTGGCTGGAAGACGCCCTGCAGCGCGGCGTCACGGCCATCCGCGACCTCGGCGGCGTCGAGCATGTGGACCTGGGCCTGAAACGCCTGGTGGAGCAGGGCAAGCTGGCCGGCCCGCGCGTGCGCTCGGCCGGCCGCGCCATCTGCATGACCGGCGGGCACGGCTACACCAACGGCGTGGAGGCCGATGGGCCGGCCGAAGTGCGGAAGGCGGCGCGGGGCCAGATGAAGGCCGGCGCGGATACCATCAAGGTGCTGGCAACCGGCGGCGTCATGACGCCGGGGACGCAACCGGGTTCGCCGCAGTTGACGCGCGACGAGATGGCCGCGGCCGTCGAAGAGGCGCACAAGGCCGGCTTCGGCGTGGCCGCCCACGCCGAGGGACGCCAGGGCATCCGCGACGCCATCCTGGTCGGCGTGGACTCCATCGAGCACGGCTACGAGCTGGATGACGAAGTCATCGGCCTGATGCTGGAACGGGGCACGTTCCTCTGCCCGACCCTGACCTGCGACATTCGCATCGCCGACTTCGGCGACCGGCTGGGCCTGCCGCCCGGCGCGGTCGAGAAGATGCGCCGCTGGATCGGACATCTCTTGACCAGCTTCGAGCGCGCCCACAAGGCCGGCGTGCGTATCGCCGCCGGCAACGACGCCTTTGCCGACTGGGTCGCGCCGGGCGATATGGCCGGCGAGATCGCGGCCATGGTGCAATATGGCATGACGCCCCATGCCGCCATCATCGCCGCCACCGCCAACGCCGCCGAGCTGCTGCGCTTGCCAGACGAGGGGACGCTGGTCGCCGGCAAACGCGCCAACCTGGTCATCCTGGCCGGCGATCCCCTGGCCGATGTCGCCGCGCTGCGCGACGTGCGCGGCGTGCTGAAAGATGGAGCGTGGGCCAGACCCTTCACGATTGGAGTAAATTCGCGCCCATGACCATCAAGACCATCAGTCCTCTCAGCCGTGACGCGCTGGAGCGCATTCAGCAGACTTCGCTGCGTATCCTGGAAGAGGTCGGCGTCAAGGTGGCCGACCCGGCGTGCCTGGAGCTATTGCGGCGCGCCGGCGGCCGCATCGTCGGCCAAACGGATATCGTGCGCCTGCCTGCCGAGCTCGTGACCGAATCGCTGGCGCAAGTGACCAGGCAGTTCGACCTGGTGAAACCCGATGGGACGCGTTACCCCATGCCCGGCGAGCGGCCGCGCCTGATCTCGCGCGTCAAGATGGGCAGCATCCTCGACTATGGCGCGGCCGAGGCTCGGCCGCCGCGCCGGCAGGACGTGATTGACCTCTGCCGGCTGACGCGCGGCCTGCCGGCCGTCGAGTTCTCTTATGCCGTAGACTATCCTTCGACCGACGTACCGCCGGCCCTCGACATCGTGGATACTGTGGCGCTGATGGTAGCCATCACCGGCAACCCGGGCGTCTGCGCGCCGGTCAACGCCGAGGCCGGCCGCGCCTGGGTCGACATCGCCGAGGCGGCCAGCCCCAGCGGCGACCTGGCGCGCGATCCCACGCTGCTGGTCGCCATCTGCACCACCGGCCCGCTGCAACTGGAGGCCGAGAACGGCCGGCTGCTGCGCCACATCGTCGGGCGCGGCGTGCCCCTGGCCGCCGAGCCGATGCCCATGGCCGGCGGATCGGCCCCTTTCACCCTGGCCGGCGCGCTGGCTATGGGCAACGCCGAGGCGCTCTTCCTCTTCACCCTGGCGAACGCCGTGCGGCCGGGCGCGAAGGTGAGCTATAGCTCCCTGGGAACGATCATGAACATGGCCGCCGGCAATGTCAGCATGGGCGCGCCGGAAGCGATGCTCCTCAGCAGCGCCGAGACGGCCCTGGCGCGCTATCATGGCCTCTCCACCTATCGGCCCTCTTGCTACAGCGACTCGTGCTATCCCGACGCGCAGGCCGGCATCGAGAAAGCCGCCTTCACCCTGATGGTGACGCTGAGCGGGGCCGATCTGGTCTTGATGGGCGGGAGCCTGAACAATGCCAGCATCCTCTCGCCAGAACAGGTGGTCATAGACCACGATGTGTGGGAGCTGGCCGGCCGCTGCCGGCGCGAGATCGAAGTCAACGCCGAGACGCTGGCCTATGAGACCATCGCCGCCGTCGGGCCGGGCGGCTCGTTCCTGGACACCGAACACACCTTGCGCTGGCTCCGCAGCGGCGAGCATCTCTACGGCGGCTCGTTCAACCGCAGCGGCCAGGCCGGCGCAGCCCAGACCATGCTGGCGCGGGCGCACGCCCGCGTCGAGCAGAGCGCGAGCCGGCCGCTGACGTTCGCCGCTCCCGCGCCGACCGTGGCGCGCATCCGCCGCGTCGTGGACGAATGGGCGCGGGATGCCGGCGTCGCCGCGCCGGCGTGGCCCGAAGGATGCTAGAATGCCGGCCGGGGAGGATATTACCGCAGAGACGCAGAGGACGC
>CAIQJD010000890.1 GCA_903872005.1 uncultured bacterium
CCGCCTGGATCTGGTCGTGGACCAGGAGCTGCTCCCCGCGCGACTGGCGGAGGGCGAGAAGGAGCTGGAAGAGTTGAAGCGGCAGCAAGACGAGATGGAGGCCGAACTGAGCGCCTGGGGCCTGCCGGCCCTGGCTGTCTATGCTGCTCTCGTGCGCGAAGGGATGGCCATTCTATGCGCACCGAAGTGACGGTCTGGCCGACGCCGGCGCGCGCCTTGGGGGCGCCGCGCAGCTATGCGCTCGCGCGCCGCGAGTTCGGCGCGCCAGAAATGCGCGCCTGGCCGGCAAAGGCATTGCCGCGCCAAAGCGTGCGTTTCCAGATCACCGGCGTTCTGCGACCCATTGCCCACTACGAGGTGCACTGGGACTGGGGCGATGGCGACGGCTTCGGCGACTATGGCCCGGCCGCCGAGTTCACTGAGCGCCGTTTCAACACGGCGGGTAAATACCTCGTCATGGCGCAATTGCGCCTGGGCCAGACCGAATCTCCGCTCCTGGCCGCAACCGTTACGGTCTTGCCGCTTTTCAGCGCGCATCCCGATCTGACGCCCGGCATGCGGCTGGAACCCCAGCAGGATGGGCGTTCGGCCATCATCCTGTGTGATGGCGGCGCCATCCTCTGGGAATACATGACCAGTCGCTGGTTCCCCTTCCGCGAGCCGGCTGCGGCCGGCCATCAGCACTTCGCCTCGACTGATGGGCTGCTCCTGAGTCTGCGGCCGACGCTATTGGGCAGCCATGACGGCGTCATCGGCCAGATCGCGCAGGTAGACGATCTGAGCGCGAAGAAGCCGCGCGTGGCAGAGTTCCTCCTCGGTGATGGCGAGCGCCCTGTGGGATTCACCCCCGGCGCGGGTCTCCTGGTCACCGACTGGCGCAGCGTCGCGGCGCGTCAAGAGGCCAGGCGTTTGGGCCTTGACGCGGATCAACCCTACTATACCCGCTTCTGGGATCATCGGCAGGCCCGTCCTGTACAGATGACGCCGGGGCAGTTGTTAGACATCTCGGCGGCCGGCGCCGGCCTCTATCTGTGCCACAAGTTCGCCAGAACGAGAGGTTATTGGACCACGAGTCTGGGACGGTACGAGGTCCGTCGCAGTTACCTCGACGCACAGACCTGTCGGAAGTTCAGTTTCCTCTTCCGCGAGGGCTGGCGATCTGCGTTCCTGTCGCCCGACGGCGAACATGTGCTGATGAACGCCGACCCTGGTCGCTGGCCGGTCCTCGCCGTGGTTTCCGCCGCCTCTGGCGAGATCGCGGCAGGGTTGCCGCAGCGCCAGGACCCTTCCTCCGGGCCGTGGACGGGCTGGCCCGTCGGGTGGGCCGCCGATGACGAGCTGTGGTTCTATACCCGCGCCGTAGATGCCGTGCCGGAGCAATTCGTGCGGTGGCGCTGGCCCACGGACGCCACGGAAGCCGAGCTGATAATCCCGGCGCAAGCGGTTGGCCCCCAGGACGGCCGGCGTGTGTGGACAGCGATGCCAACCCTCCTGCCCGGCCCCGACCTGGCGAGGCCGGCCGGCCTTGCCGCCGAGGTCGTCTGGGAGGATGGCCCATCTCGCATGATGGCCTGGCTGAATAATCCTGGCTCGCCAGATGCCGCGCTGTACTACGTGGATCTGCCACGCTGGTCAACCGACTGGCAGATGGCGGCTGCCGGCGGGCAGATCTTGCTCGCCCATCACCACAGCCCGCGCCTGGATGTGTATGACGTCAAGACGGCAGCCCCGCGCGCCGGCCGGCGCTACGATCACCCGCCCCTACGTCCCGATGTCACCCTGCTGCCCTGGTTTCATGGCTGCGGGCGACTTTCGTTCTATGGCCGGGAACCGGACCGAATTCCTGCTGTCTGGTACGGCATGGACGAGCGCACGCTTGAGTCGGTGCAGTTGCGCATGCCGACCCAGGCCGGCGACCGCTTTCCCGACTTCCTGGCCGAGGACGGGCAGCTCTCGCTGTGGGAGTTGCACTTTGACGACAATCAGGCGCCCAGGGTGGAGGGCTGGCGTCGCCTGTGCCTGTGGGATCGGCGCGCCGACGAGCTGCGTCTGGAGCGTTTGGATGGCTTGCCGCCGAACCAGTGGGTGCGACTGGAAGCGTGTCGCCTGGGGCGCGGCCAGTTCCTCGTGCTGGGGGTGTGTCTTGACGAGGCCCGCTTGGAAGCGGCCCCCCCACAGCCGCCCGACCAGATTCGGCTGTGGGCGTGCGCTTATCTGGTGGACTACCGCGGCGCGGCGCGACTCATCTGGGAGCGGCGCCTCGGCCCACAGCCGGCGCTGGCGTGCGCTGCATGGTGGGACAGCTCCTCGGTGGAATACCACCAACCCTTCCGGGTGACTCTGGCGCCATGTGAGCCGTGGCGGTTGATCCTGTGGGATGTCGACAGCGTGAAGACGCTCGACCTCCGCGACGGCCATGTGGTGAGTCGCTTCCCCAGCCCACTCGCGCGGCGCTACGGGGCGCCCGACTACCTGTTACCCCTCGCCGGCGGCCGCATCCGCGCCGCCTGGGGCGGGACATACGGCGGCCTGGCGCTGACGTTGGGGCCAGATGGCCGGCCAGAGCCTGACTCGTTCGAGCCGGCGCATCCGTCCTGGAACATGTCGGCGTGCCCGGACGAAGGCGTCTGGATGACCCCGATGCTCGCTGGCGGGTCGTGGAGGCCGTTATAGGGACCTGCTGAGACCGGGGCGCTTGCCGACCAGCCTTATGCGGCATATAATAGACACGAGCCATGCACATGGAGCGCGGAGTTGCCTGTGGATGATACTCGTGAGTTCCGCGAAACGTCCGCCCGCCTATACGCCGCCTACGCCGGCGCGGATCCGCGGGCGCGCGCGCAAGCCGCAGAAGCGCTCAAGCAGATGCTGCGCCCGTTGGTTGCGAAGCGCTGCGCCATCGCCGGCTTGAGCAGCGCAGAAGTTGAGGATGTATGGCAGGAAACGTTCCTGGCCGTTGAAGAGGCGCTCCAAGGACCCGACAGTCCGAGCGTCGGGGACACGGAAGACTTCTTCTGGTTCTGTTATTGGCGCGCCCGCGACGCGATCAGGGACATCGTGCGCGCTCGGCTGCCCGGCCTGCCCAGAGCGCCCGCCGGCCAGAATGAGCCTCAGTACCCGCTGGAGCGCATCAAAGATGACAGGGCCGAGCAAGCCTTCGCGCGCATAGCCGCCATCACGGAAGAGGAGCGTAGAAAGTGGCTGGCGCAATACCTCCCCCAGATTGCGAGCATCGTGCTGAAAGGTTTGAGCCAGGTGGCAGCAGATGAAAGCCGCTTCGAGCGTCGAGAGGGCCTGGCGCCATTGCTCGCCTATTACTTTGACGCGTCCGCGCCGAGCGATGGCGGCCAGCCGCTGGATGAGCGCCAACTGGCGTCGGACCTGCGGATCACGGTAGAGAACTTGAGGGTGCGCCGAACGCGTGAGCTGAATAAGTTGCGCGCCAGGCTGGAACCACTCCTCAAGGCTCTGAAGGGAGAGCTGCATGAGCACGCCGAATTGCTGCATGACGACTGAGGTCCTCATGGCCTTTCTCGTGCAGCCGGCCGAGCGCCCCGATGTCGCCGAGCATGTCTCGCATTGCTCGCGCTGTCAGGCGACGCTCTTCGCTTTGGGGGCGGCGGCGATGGCGCATGGAAACACGCGCGGCGGTTGCCAGAAATGGCGCGGCGAGCTGATTGATTTTGTGGCAGAACGCGCAGCCGGCCGCGTCGAAGCGCCGCGCTTCGACACGCTGAAGATGCATTTGGCCCTATGCGACGACTGTTTTGAGGTGTACCAGGACTTGCTGCTGATGCAAGAGGCGTCAGCCGGCCGGCTCCAAGAGCTTGATCTCCTGGCGGGCCAGTTTCGCAAGGCGCTCAACGCGCTTGAAGAAACTCAGAACCTGGCGAGCCGGACCAGCGCGGACAGCCACGAGGCATCCGAACGCGTGTTGCTGGAAGATCTGGCCGGGGAATTGGGCGCCGCCTTACGCATACTTGAAGGCCACCTCACGCCCGGTCGTCAGCCGGTCGCCGACCGACGGCGCACTCACGAGCAAGCTTTCGAGGAGTCCTATCGAGATATCGGCTTCTGGTCACGCAGGATTGAGCGAAGTCTGTGGCAGGCGCGCTGGGCCTCGGAGAGCCGCCGCGCCCTGAAGGGTTTCGATCTGCGCGTCCGCAGCGTGTTGGATACGATTGAGGAGGCCCTGCGGTTTGTGCCCCAACCCCTTCAGAGTACGCTCATCACCCACAGGGGCGCGAGTCTTTCGCCGCTCGTGGGGATAGGGATCGAGTTCGACGAAGCGGGAGGTCAAGTGTGTAGGGACGGCGACCCGGTGGGGCCGCTCTCCCCATTGGAGTTCAAGCTGCTCGCTTATCTGTATCATCGCGCCGGCGAAGTCTGCACGTACGCGATGATATTTGAGGAGATCTACGGCGACCGGTCCAGTGAAACACAGAGCGACCTGCGCGACGCGCTCTCCCGCCTTGTGGCTCGCTTGCGGCGACGCATCGAGCCAGATCCCCGTCGCCCGCGCTACATCTTGTCAGTTCGTGACGTAGGTTACCGACTAGATACGGGGGAACGCTATCCGTAGCGGCCATTGATGTCCACGCCCCGCCGTCATTCTGCCGGCGATCCACCAAAACGACCAGGCCGGCGCCACGCGGCAGCGTATATTCAAGCTTTTCTTGCTCCCTTTGAGGACCTTGAGTTCCTTGGTCTCTCTGGTTTCTTTGAGATCCTTGATCTCTTTGTCAAATGCCGCCCGTGGGGGTGAAGAGCGGCGAACAATCTGCGATACTTGGGTATTGACAACCGGCGCCGGCCGGCCCTACAATGTACTTATGGCAAAGAGGCGAGTCAGCGGGGAAGGCACCATCTACCAGACCGCGGCCGGCCGCTGGCGCGTGTAGCTCGTCCTGCCCGACGGCCGGCGCATAAGCCACGCCGCCGATACCCAGCGTGCCGCCAAGACCTGGCTCACCGACCAGGCCAAACGCCTGCAAGACGGCGCGCCAGTCATCTCCAATCGCGTCACCGTCGCCGAGTTCCTGGATCGCTGGCTACGCGACGTCGTCGCCCTGCGCTGCCGGCCGGCCACCTACGCCAGCTACGAGAGCATCGTCCGCATCCACATCGCGCCGGCGTTGGGCGCCGTGCGCCTGTCGGCCTTGCGGCCAGAAGCCATCCAACGGCTCATCGCCGCGAAGACGGCGACCGACCTCTCGCCGCGCACCGTCCAATACATTCACAGCGTCCTACACCGCGCTCTGAAACACGCGGCGCGCTGGGGCCTCATCGTCCAGAACGTCGCCGACCTGGCCGACTCGCCGCGCCCGCGCCGCGCTCCCATGTGCGCCCTCACCCCCGACCAGGCGCGCCAGTTCCTCGCCGGCGTCAAAGACGATCCCCTCAGCGCCCTCTACATCATGGCGGTCACCACCGGCATGCGCCAGGGCGAGCTGCTCGGCCTGCGTTGGGCCGGCGTGGATCTGGACGCCGCCCTGATCCACGTCAACCATGCCATGTAAAACGGCCAGCTCGTCGAACCGAAGACCTCGCACGGCCGGCGCGCCATCGCCCTGACCGGCCCCACCGTTGTGGCGCTGCGCCGGCATCGCGTGCGCCAGCTTGAAACGCGGCTGCGCGCCGGCGGTCTATGGCGTGAACACGATCTGGTCTTCCCATCGGTCATCGGCACGCCGCTCAACAATCCCAACGTGACCCACGCCTTCCAGCGCCACCTGGCGCGCCTGGGCCTGCCGCGCATCCGCTTCCACGACCCGCGCTACACCGCTGCCACCTTGATGCTATCTCAAGGCGTACATCCCAAGATCGTCCAAGAAATGCTCGGCCACTCACAGATCGGCCTGACCATGGACACATACTCGCATGTCCTCCCCTTGATGCAGCGCGAAGCGGCCGAACGCATGGAGGCGATCCGGGGCAAATAACCGGGTGCAACCGGCGTGCAACGGCGTTCGCGCGCCATCGCGCCGGGCGCTCTACAGGCGCGAAAATGCCCCCGGAGGCCCCTTCCGGGGGCATTTTGAGGCTCTATAGCGGCCTGCGCCGCCATCGGCCGGCCTTCAAGCAGTTGGTTGTGAGTTCGAGTCTCGCCGGGGGTACCAAGCCGTGTCGCGCGCACCCTGGCCGCATTTCAGATCACGACGCGCCTAGATCGCGCCCCGGGCGTAGATCTCCGCAACCGTCTCCACCCGTTCGTCCCGGATGACAAAGTAGCGGTCATATAGCGGGATCGTCGTACAGCCATGGCTCGGAATGATCTCGATCTTGTCGCCGGCCGCCAGCCGCTGCCCCGGCTCCGTGATGGCGACATGCCCATGTTCTTCGTTCAACTTCGACACAGCCACTCCCGGCGTCATGCAGAGCGGCATCCCTTCGTCACAGGAGAGCGACTTCTTGCCGGCATCCGTCACCGCTCGCCCCGACTCCGGCCGGCTGATCACCGTCGCCAACACCGTCACCGCCTGCTCGAACTCCAGCCCATAGGCGCGCGAATGCGTATCCATCGTCACGTAGGAGCCGGCCTGCACATCGCTGATGCCGGGATAGACGCCAGTGAGCGCGAAGGTGTTCGATCCGCCGGCCGATGCAACTTCCACCGGCAGCCCATGGGCCTCAATCAACGCCTTCGTCTCGACCAGCAGCCGATTCGACGTCGCGCACTGCGCCGCTTTCGCCGCCAGATCGAGGGTGAATAGCCCGCCCTCGTAGCCCATCAGTCCCCGAAAGCTCAGACCCTTGAGTTCCATGAGCTTCTGGACGAACTCCAGCGCCGGCCGACCTGGCGCAACGCCGCAGCGATTCAGCCCGACGTTGACCTCCGCCAGGACGCTCATCCGGCGACCGATGCGGCCGGCCGCCGCTGAGAGCGCGCTCGCGTTCTCCAAATCATCCACGCAGACGATCAAATCGCCATAGCCGGCCAGATTCACCAGGCGTTCAATCTTGGCCCTACCCACGATTTCATTGGCGATCAGCACGTTCTGCACGCCGGCGTCCAGCATGACCTTCGCTTCGCCGAGCTTGGCGCAGGTCACGCCGATGGCGCCGGCGGCGATCTGTTTCTGCGCGATCAGCGGGAGCTTGTGCG
>CAIQJD010000891.1 GCA_903872005.1 uncultured bacterium
GCCGACGCTTGAGCTTTCTGCCCGGCAGGGCTATACTGCTTCATGGGAGGGAATGCTATGCATATTGAGCATGTCGCCATCTGGACGCACGACATCGAGCGGCTGCGCGCTTTCTACGCGGATTATTTCGAGGCGGAGGCCGGCCCGCTTTACGCCAACCCGACGACCGGCTTCCGCTCCTACTTCCTGCGCTTCGAGGCCGGCGCGCGCCTGGAGCTGATGCAGATGCCGGGCATCCCGGCTTCGCGGAACGACGCGGAGACGCAGTATACGGGCTACGTGCATTTGGCGCTGACGGCCGGCAATGCGGCGACGGTGGATGCGCTGACCGGCCGGCTGCGGGCGGCCGGCCAGCGCATCCTGGGCGAGCCGCGTTGGACGGGTGATGGCTACTACGAGAGCGTCATCCTCGATCCAGACGGAAACCGGGTCGAGATCGTGGCAGAACGCGGCCTGTCGTAGCATCGCCCCTCGTGGGCGTCCGAGTTCTCAGGACGCGCACAAGGCGCTTATGCTACGACAGGCTGGGCGTGGCCGCGCCCAATCTAGCTAATGACGCTGCCGAAGGGCATCAGCGCCAGACGCGCCATCTTGATGTGCTGCTTGGCAAAGGGCAGCCCGACAATGGTGATTGCCAGGATCAGGGCCAGGACGAGGTGGATGAAGACCAACTCGATGCCGCCCAGGAGAATCCAGGCGATGTTCATGATGACGCCCAGGCAGCCGGTGGCGAAGCCGCTGGTCTCAATGTCGTGGCCGAAGGGCGCGATGGCGAGGATGCCGATCTTCCACAACTGGACGCCGAAGGGGATGCCGACGATGGTGCAACACAGGATCAGCCCCCCGATGAAGTAGATCAACGTCACCAGGAAGCCGCCCAACACGAACCACAAGAGATTGCCGAGGAAGCTCACCGCTCCATATCCTTTCCGCGCGTAGCGCCGGCGGCCGGCGCGCCGCGCCCGGCCGGCGCGCGCCTCCTGACCGCCCTGTACTACTCTCTATTACGCACAGAAAGCATTTTGGTTCTAATACTTCTTCACGACGGCGCGATAGGTGAGCGGCTGGCGATTCTGTAGGAGCTGCGACTCTTCGCGCGCCTTACGCACGTCATCCAGGTCAATCTTGGCGATGGCGTAGCCCTCAATCGGCTCGTCAATCACGCTGAGGAGCTGGCCGCGCGGGCTGACGACGGCGCTGTGACCCAGGAAGGTGTAGGAATATTCCTGGCCGACGCGGTTGGCGGCGGCGACGTAAACGGCGTTCTCGTAGGCGCGCGCCTTGAGGTAGGTGTACCATTCGTCGCGATGCGGCTCTTCCCAGTTGGCGCAGATGCAGACCAATTCGGCCCCTTCCAGCACCAGGGAGCGCGCGGCTTCGGGGAAAGCCAGGTCCCAGCCAATCAGGATGCCCAGGAGGCCGAAGCCGGTCTCGACGGTCAGATAGCGGAAGCCGGCGCGAAAGGCCAGTTTTTCCTCGCCGCGCAGATGTACCTTGCGGTATTCGGCCATCATGTCGCCTTCGGGGCCGATCAGCACCGCGCCGTCGTAGAGGATGCTCTCGACCTTCTCTTTGGTCGGCAGTCCGAAGAGGATGTGCGTGCTGAACTCGCGGGCGCGCCGGCTGAGGAGGTTGACGCTATGCGCTGGGGCTTGTTCGGCCAACTCGGTGAAGCGCATGCCGCACTCGTAGCCGGAGGTGGTCAGCTCGGGGAAGACGATCAGGTCTACTGGCTCGGCCAGACAGATCTTCTCGACCATTTCGGACATCCGCACCAGATTTTGCTCTGGCTCGGCCAGCTTGGGCGACATCTGCACGACGGCAATGGCAATCTCGCGCATCTTGAATACTCCTGGAAGCTCATGTCATACACGAATAGCACATGCGTGCTATGTGGATTAGTATACCGGAATTTGGGCGCACTGTCAACCGGTCGCCGGCGGCTCTTCCCCGGA
>CAIQJD010000892.1 GCA_903872005.1 uncultured bacterium
CCAGCGTGTCCAGGTCCACCCACAGGGCGGGGGTATCGAGTTCCTCTTTGCGTAGTCCGATTTCGGTCATACATAGCCTCCTTGCACTTTAGCGCCGGCTCCGCACCCACAGATGCTCGCCGTCGCTGATTAGCTCAATCTCGCCAGCCTGGTCGGTGCGCCAGACCGCGGCGCCCACATCCTCCAGCCGGCGCAGCGTCGCCGCAGCCGGATGGCCGAAGCTGTTGTCGGCCCCCACGGAGATGACCGCGACCGCCGGCGCGACGGCCGCCAGGAACGCCGGCCCGCTGCCGGTCGCCGCGCCATGATGCGCCACTTTCAGGATGCTGCTGGCGAGAGGTTGGCCGCTCCGCAGCAGGGCCTCTTCGCCGCGCCGCTCCAGGTCGCCGGTCAGCAGCAGGCTGAAGCTCCCGTAAGTCAGGCGCGCCACGACGGAGCGATCATTCCCCTCCAGGCTGGCGTCGGCGTCGGCCGGCGGATAGAGCAGCTCCAGCGCCACGCCGTCAGAGATGGCGATGCGCGCGCCGGCCGACGCCGCGACGCGCGGCGCCCCCTGCTCCGCCAGAGTCGCCTCCCAACGCTGGCCGACCTCCGTCTCGGCGGCAAAGCCGGCGTCCAGCCCCACGCCGGCGCGATAGCGCCCCAGCGCGGCGAACAGCCCATCGGTGTGGTCGGCGTCGGCATGGCTGGCAAGAATGACATCCAGCCGGCGCGCCCAAAAGGGGAGCCGCCGGCCCAGCGCGGCCAGCAGGGTCGGCCCATCCGGGCCGCCGTCTATCAGGATGCGCCGGCCGGTCGGCGTCTGCGCCAGGATGGCGTCGCCCTGCCCCACATCGAGGATGTAGACGTGCAGCTTGCCATCCGGGAGCGAGAGCGCGCCGGCCCACAGCACGACGGCGGCAAGGCCCAGCGCGCCCAGGCCGGCGTAGGCCGGCAGCCGGCGGCGCGCCCGCAGCCACGACTGCTTGACCGCATCGCGCCCCTGGCGCGCCAGCCAGGCCAGGCCGATCAGGCCGGCGTAGTAGAGCAACAGGAAGGCTTGCGACAGCGGCGGCAAGTGGACTTGCGCCAACGCGGCGCGCGCCAGTCCTTCCACCACGGCCGTCATGTACGTCAGGAACGGCCAGGCGCACCACCCCAGGAGCCAGCCCAGCGGTTGCCACACCAGGCCGGCCAGGGCCGCCAGCGCGCCCAGGCCCATCGTCGCCGGCAAGAGCGGCAGGATCAGCAGGTTGGCCGGCAGCATCAGCAGGGAGAGCGTCCCCAGGCGATAGATCAGCAGGGGGATGACGAAGAGTTGCGCCGCCAGGGTGGCAACCAAGGTGTCACGGAACGCCCAGACGAAGAGGAGTCGCCCCGACGTGGCGACTTTGTAGTTTCCGCCGGCGTAGGAAAGCTGGCTAAGGACCTGGCCCAACGGCGCAATCCACCTTTGCCAGCGGCGCTGTCCGGCTTTTGGGAAAGCCCAGGCAATGAAGCGCAGACGCATCTCCCGCAAGCCGGTTTTGATCACATCGGCGAAGAGGATCAGGCCGGCCGTGGCCGCGAAAGACAACTGAAAGCCCAAATCCCACAGGACATAAGGCCGCCACGCTGTCATCGCCAGGGCCGTCAGGCCCAGGGAGTAGAGCGCCTGCGCCCGCCGGCCGAATTGCAGCGCCAGGAGCGATAGGCCGCCCATGACGGCGGCGCGGACGACCGGCGGATCGAAGCCGACCAGGGCGGTGTAAAGCAGCACGCCGGCCAGGGCCATCCAGAGCGCCGGCCGGCGCCCCACCAGCGGGACGCAGGCCCCCATGATGAGGCCGGCCAGGAGCGTGACGTTCCAACCGGAGATGACCAGGATGTGCGAGACGCCGACGACGCGGAAATCTTCGGCTAGGCCGGCGGGGATGCCCGAACGGTCGCCCAGGAGCATGCCGGCCAGCAAAGCCCCGCCCGGCGGCGGCAGGCAGGCGACGATGGTTTGGGTGACGTAGTCCTTGAAGCCATAGAGCGCCGCCAGAAGCGCCGAGCCGCGCCCGCGCCCCACGACGACGATGGCCGGCCGGCGCAGCAGCGCCTCGATCCCCTGGCGGGACAGGTAGCGCTCGTAGTCGAAATCGGGGCGACGCGCCGGCGTCAGCAGCTCGCCGCTCAGGGCCAGCTCGTCGCCGTAGGCGTAGCGGGGATGGCCGTCCGTAGTGACCAGCACGTCGCCGGCGACCTCAACGTCGAAATCCGCGCCGCGGATGCGCCGGACGGAGAGGCGCAGGCGTTGCTCGTCGGCCAGGATGTCGGGGCGCTCGCTGACGACGCCGGTCTCGACGACCGGCCCGCGCTCGCGAAAGGCGGCGACGCGGCCGGCGTCCGGGGTCGGTTGGGCCAGAAGGAGCCGGCCGGCGCCCAATCCCAGCCCCAGGACGAGGAGGAAGAGGCGTCGCGCCGCCGGCCAGCGCCAGCCCAGGAAGCTCCCGGCCAGCCCGATGCCGGCCGCCGCGCCGG
>CAIQJD010000893.1 GCA_903872005.1 uncultured bacterium
GCAGCCGGCCGCTCGCCGATCCCCTGGATCGCTCTGGGCGCCTTGACCGTCGGCGTGCAATTCCTGGCCGGCCACGTCGAAATCAGCATCTACAACTTGCTGGTCATGGGCCTCTACGCCCTGTGGCGGCTCGCCTGGCTGGCCGGCCACGAGCGACGCTGGCGGCCGGCCCTGCGCGCCCTGGGACAACTGGCCGGCATGGTCGCTTTGGGCGTCGCCCTGGGCGCCATCCAATGGCTGCCGCTCTACGAGCTGGTCTCGCAAAGCTTTCGGCAAGGCTCGGCCAGCTACGCCGACATCATCGGCTGGGCCTATCCGACCAAGCAGATCATCACCTTCGTGATCCCCGATTTCTTTGGCAATCCCAGCCATCACGGCTACTGGGACATCATCAGCCGGCAATGGGTCGCCTTGACTGCCAACGCGGCCGGGCAGCCGGTACAGAGCACTTTCTGGGGGCCGAAGAACTATGTGGAAGCCGGGGCTTACATCGGCATCCTGCCCCTGCTTCTGGCCGGCATTGCCATCGTGGCGCGGCGCGGCCGCACGGTCGCCTTCTTCGCCGGCCTGGCCGTCGTCTCGCTCCTCTTCGTTTTCGGGACGCCGCTCTATGCCGTGCTCTACTATCTCTTGCCCGGCTTCAACCAGCTTCACTCGCCCTTCCGCTGGGTCTTCCCGTACACGCTCAGCATCGCGCTGCTGGCCGGCTTCGGGGCAACCGCGCTGGGCGCGACAGCGGAACGCGGCGCGGCGTGGCCGCGCCGGCTGGGGCGCCTCCTCCTGGCCGGCGGCGGACTGGGGCTTCTCGTCCTGGCCGGCAGCCTCATCGTCCCCGCGCCCTTCATCGCCCTCAGCCAGCGCCTCATGTCCATCGCCGAAGTCGCCCGCAGCGCCTTCCCGGATGGGCGCGCCTTCTTTTCTTACCAGTTCCGCAACTTGCTGATCCTGGGCGCAGCCTGCGCCGGCGCTGGCGTCGTCCTGGAGCTGGCAACCCATCCGCTGCGCCTGCCGCGCCGGCTGGGCTGCCTACCCCTCTGGAAGCCGGCTGCGCTCCTGGTCGCGGTCGGCGAGCTATTCATCATCGGCTCAGGCTTCAACCCGGCGACGGAGCCGGCCCTGCTGGCCTTCCGTCCGCCAGCAGTAGATTTCCTCGCCGCGCAACAGGCGGCCGGCCCCTTCCGCATCACCACCTACAACGCGCCCGGCGAGAAGACTTTCAACGCCAATGTCGGCATGTTCTACAACCTCGACGATGTGCGCGGCTACGATTCGATCATCCCCCGGCAGTATGTCGAATACATGAACGCGCTGGCTCCCCAGGCCAACGAGCTGCTCTATAACCGCATCGCGCCGCTCTACACCGACCGGTCCACGGCACTGGACAGCCGGCTCCTCGACCTCCTGAATGTGCGCTACGTCCTTTCGACGCACTACATCCCCAACCCGAACTACCGGCTGGTCTATGACGGCGAAGTCCTGATCTTCGAGAACCTGGATGTCCTGCCGCGCGCCTTTGTCGTTGCCCGCGAAGAGGTCATGCCGCGCGCCGAGCTGCTGGCCGGCCTGCCGGCCCTGGAGCCGACGCAAAGCGTCTGGCTGGAAACGCCCCCGACGCCGGCCGACCAGGCCGCCCTGAACGCTGGCCGCGCCACCCAAGCCTATCAGCCGGCCGCCGCCATTCGCCTCTCGCCCAATCAGGTCGAAGTGGACGTGCAGGCGGACGGGGCCGGCTGGCTCGTGCTGGCCGACAGCTACTTCTCAGGCTGGAAGGCTTACGCCCGACCGCTGGGCGCAGACGAAAACGCCGAGACCGAGCGGGCGATCTATCGGGCCGATGGCAACTTCCGCGCCGTGCGCGTCGACGCCGGCGCGCAAACCATCCGCTTCACCTATTCGCCCATGAGCCTCAAGCTGGCCCTGTTCGTCACCTTCCTGGCCGGCGTGATCCTGTTCCTCCTGAGCGGCCTCTACCTGTGGCGCAAACTCTATCGGGAAGAGATCGGCGAAGCCGGCACGGTCAAGCGCGTCGCCAAGAACAGCCTGACCCCCATGATCCTGTCCCTGGTGAACAAAGGCATTGATTTCGCCTTCGCCATGTTGCGCCTGCGTATCCTGGAGCCGGCCGGCGAGGGCCGCTATGCCTTTGCCATCATCTTCATCGGCTACTTCGAGATCCTGATCCTCTTTGGCCTGGGCACCCTCATCACTCGCGAAGTCTCGAAGAACAAGAGCGTCGCCAACCGTTACCTGACCAACACTGTGGCCCTGCGGGCGATCCTCTGGCTCTTGTCGCTGCCGTTGATGGCCCTGGCCCTGTTCATCTACTACCGGGTCAGCCCCCTGACGCCCGATGTGATGGCAGCCATTGGCCTTTTCGCCGTGGCGCTCTTCTTCAGCAGCATCTCGGACGCTTTGAGCGCCATCTTCTACGCCAATGAGCGCATGGAATTCCCCGCCGGCATCAGCGCCGTGACCAACGTGCTGAAAGTGAGCTTCGGGGCGCTGGCCCTGCTGATGGGCTGGGGCTTCGTCGGCCTCGCCGGCGTCTCC
>CAIQJD010000894.1 GCA_903872005.1 uncultured bacterium
CCGGCGCGGCGGCACTTTGAGCTGGGCCGGCTGTTGCGCCCCTTGCGCCGCAAGGGCGTTCTCATCCTGGGCAGCGGCAACATCGTGCACAATCTGCGTATGGTGGATTTCCGCGATGACGCGCCGTCCTTCGACTGGGCAGTCGAGGCGGACGAATTGGTGAAGGCAGCTTTGCTGCGCGGCGACTATGATCTCTTGATAGACTATCAGAAGATGGGCCGGCCGGCCGCCCTGGCGATCCCGACGCCGGATCACTATCTGCCCATGCTGTACACGCTGGCGCTCCAGGAGCCAGGAGAAGCTTTGACGTTCGTCCATGAGGGGATGCAGAACGGTTCCATTGCGATGCGTTGCTTGCAGATCGGATAACGGCCACCGCGCCGGCGCCCTTGCGGTCAGGAGAGGACGATGTTCACCCAATCGGCTGCTTTTTATGATGTGATCTATGCCGCCAACGAGAAGGACTACGCCGGCGAGGCGGCGCAGGTCCACGCGTGGATTCAGGCCCATGCGCGCGCCGCCGGCAAGATGCTGCTCGATGTGGGTTGCGGAACCGGGCGACACCTTGAGCGCCTTCGTGCGTATTACCAGGTGGAAGGTCTCGACCTTGATCCGCACATCCTTCAGGCCGCGCGCCAGGCTCTGCCCGATGTGCCCTTGCATCAGGGCGACATGGCCGATTTCGACCTGGGCCGGCAGTTCGACGTGATCGTCTGCCTGTTCAGCGCCATCGGCTACGTGAAGACTGAAGCGCGGCTGCGCCAGACTCTGGTGAACTTCGCCCGACATTTGACGCCGGGCGGCGTTGTGATCTTCGAGCCGTGGTTCTCGCCGGCGAAGTTCCACCCCGGCGGGGTGTATGCCACGTTTGTGGATCAACCAGAGCTGAAGCTGGCGCGTATGAATGTGAGTCGCGTCGAAGATGGCATCTCAGTGCTCGATTTTCACTATCTGTTGGCGACGCCGGCCGGCGTCGAGCACTTCACGGAATGCCACGAGCTGGCGCTCTTCACCGACGAGCAGTATCGCGACGCGACGCGGGCCGCCGGCCTGGAGTTGTGGTATGACAGCGAGGGACTGACCGGGCGCGGAATCTACGTGGGGAGGAAAGTCCGATGAGACGCATGGGAGCTTGGTTCTGGGGCGCATTGTTGTTGTTGATCGGGTTGGTCATCCTGTTGGATAACTTCAACGTACTGCCTGGCGGCGCCGGCCGCGTCGTCTGGCCGCTGGCGATCATCCTGGTCGGGGTGTGGGTCCTTTGGGCTGCCTTGCGCCGGCGCGGCCCGGCGTCTGTCGAGCATGTTTCAGCGCCGTTGGAGGGGGCCTCGCAGGCGCTCATCAAGGTGCGCCATGGCGCCGGCCGGCTGAATATCCACGCCGGCGTTGCGGCGGGCGAATTGCTCAGCGGCGACTTCGCCGGCGGCGTGGATGTGCGGTCGCGGCGCGAGGGCAATCAGTTGGAGACCAAGCTACGCGTGCCCGAAGATGGCTTCCCCATGTCCTGGAGCTGGCAAGGGGGCGTGGAGTGGAACTTCGGCGTGACCTCAGAAGTTCCGGTGGCGCTGGATTGTAAGCTGGGAGCCAATGAGGCGACGCTGGAGTTGAGTCAGTTGCGTGTGACGAGCCTGCATCTGGAGACTGGCGCCAGCAAGACGACGATCACGCTGCCGGCCAATGCCGGCTTCACGCGGGTCAACCTGCATTCGGGCGTAGGCGAGGTAAATGTGAGCGCGCCGGCCGGCGTGGCGGCGCGCATTCACACGACGGGGGGGCTTTCGGATGTTCGTGTGGACGAGACGCGTTTCCCCAAGATCGCTGAGAACACCTATCAGTCGTCGGACTATGCTACCGCGGCCAACCGCGTCGAGTTGGAGGCCGAAACCGGCCTCGGCGCGCTGAACGTCCGCTGACGCCGGCTGTGGCGCGAAGGGCGCGATGCGTAGGGTGAGCGGATGGGGATGTATGCGCGGACTAGATGAGGGAGCCGCCCGATGGTGAACTACGACGCCCTGGCCGCGGAGTATGCGCGCAATCGCAAGCTGCACCCGGAGGTGCTGCGCCGGCTGCTGGCGCGCGCCGAAGGGCCGATTCTGGAAGTGGGCTGCGGCCCCGGCAACTACATCCATGCCCTGGCAGAGGCTACGCCGGCATTCTGCCAGGGCACGGACCCTTCAGAGGGGATGCTGGAAGCGGCGCGAAGACGCGCCGGGAAGGTCGCCTTCGCGCCGGGGCGCGCGGAGCAATTGGAGTTTCCTGGCGCGAGTTTCGGCCTGGTCTTCTCGGTGGACGTGATTCATCATGTGGGCGACCGGCCGGCCTACTTCGCTGAGGCGCGGCGCGTCTTGCGGTCCGGCGGCCGGTGTTGCACAGTCACCGATTCGGAGTGGATCATCCGCCAGCGCGTGCCGTTGAGTCGCTACTTCCCGGAGACGGTTGAGGCGGAGCTGCGCCGCTATCCATCCATTCCAACGTTGCGGGTCGAGATGGAACAGGCCGGCTTCGGCGAAGTCACTGAGGAGATGGTCGAGTTCTCGTATCTGTTGGAGGATGCGGCAGCCTATCGGGCGAAGACATTTTCCAGCCTGCACTTGATTGGCGAGCAGGACTTTGCGCTCGGCCTGGCGCGCCTGGAAGCGGATCTGCGCGCCGGCCCGATCCCCTGTGTCTCCCGCTATACCATGTTGTGGGGCGTGTCCCCGCTGCGGTGAAACGTTGCCGGCCGGGCTTATGTCTCTTCCTCGAACATCGTTCCCCAGCCCAACAGGAACATCGCTCCGGCGCCGATGATGCCCAGCCCGCCGGCAATCAGGAGCGTCGGCCGCGCGCCGAGCCAGTCAATCAGCGTCGTGCTGAGCAGCGGCGCCAGGAAGCCGGCGACATTGACGACCATGTTGTGGACGCCGATGAACGCCGGCCGTTCGGCGCGCGGCGTCTGGCGCACGACGCGGTTGAAAATGAGGAGGTCGTTGCCGCCGGCAAAGAAGCCGGCGACGATGGTGACCGCCACCATTGGCCACAGCGAGTGCGCCAGGGCCGAGAGGAGCGGGTAGAGGATCATCACGCCGGCCGCGACGATGAAGCCCAGGGAACGGTCGCGGCGCGGCGCGCTCAGCCGGCCCCAGATGAGATTGCCCGATACGGCTCCTACCGAATAGGTCGCGGTCAGCGCGCCCACCCATGCGCCGGTCGCCTGCAAATCGCGCACCCAATAGATGCGGAAGAGGGGGGCGGTGAAGAACATCGCCGCGTAGCCCAACAGGACGCCGATCTCAAAGATGGCAAAGGAGCGGTAGCGCTTGATCGTTTCCCAGATGGAGTGAAGTGAGAGCCGGCGTTCCGTCCCGGCGGGCGTCCGGGGCGGACGCGGCGGCATGCGTAGTTGCGAGATCAGAAACAGGGTGGTCATGGCGAAGAGGGGCGCGCCGAGGAACATGACCTGGAAATTGAGCGGGAAGCGGATCTGATCCAGCAGGAATCCCAGGCCGAACATAGAGACGACGCCGGAGATGTTGGCAATAGCCCACCGTTGGCCGACGAAGATGGCCCGATGGCGCGGGGAGAAGACTTCGGCCGAGATGGAGTGGAAGGATAGTCCCCACATGGTGGCCGGCACGGAGCTGATGGTCGCCAGGACGACCAGGGCCGGCGCGCGCCATGCGGCCGGCAAGAAGGGGATGATGGCCATCAGCATGACCGTCAGGCGATGGCCGAGCGCGCCGCTCAGCATGGGGATGACGAAGTTCTTGGAGCGTTGGATCAACTGGCCGGCCGGCAGCACCCATAACAGGCTCATTAGCGCCGGCCCGCTGGTGAGCCAGCCGACCAGCGCGTTGCTGGCGCCCATCTGGATGGCGAACAGGCTGTAGAAATTGCCGACGCTGAAGGCCACGTTAGTGAAAGGGGCTTCGATGCGGAAGATGCGCCCATTGTGCGCTTCGTCGCGCGTGCTGGCGTCGGTAGAGTGAACGCTCTGGGCGCTCCGAGCGGACAGGACGCGGCTCACGAGCTGCGCCGGCGACATAATTCGCACGAGCAGAATCCTCATGTCAGAGTTGCGAGATGGTATTGCCGATACAGTATAGTGGGCCAGCGCCAAAGCGCCAAATCGGGGGATATGGCGCGACGCCCGTGCGCCGCAGGCGTCGCGCCAGGCCGGCTACTTCTTCGGGGGAACGATGATGAAGAGGATCAAGTATGGCAAGGCCCCTGGTAGTCCGCCGGGAATGAGCAGGATCAAGAAGAGCAGGCGGAACCACCACGCATTGACGCCGAAGAATTCGCCCAGACCACCGCAAACGCCGGCGATGATGGGGTTTTGCCGGCGCAGCTCGTTTTTCATCGTCATGTGAACCTCCAGGCCCGCTGAGTGTGATGCTTCGCGCTGGGCCTCTCACTATAGAATACGCAGCACGCCGCGAGAGGTCGCGCTCCTGCGTCTCAGGGTGACATCTGCGCGCGCAGAGCCGTCTGGGCGCGAGCGAACGCCGCGCCCAATTGACGCATCTTCTCGGCCGCGCCGGCCAGCGCCTTGTTGCGCCCCATGATTTCCAGGTCGGTACACAACGCCGCGACGGCCGATGCTCCCATCATGCGACTGCTGGATTTGAGTGAATGGGCGTTGATCGTCAGGGATTTGGCGTCATGGTCGGCAATGGCCTTCTCGATGAGGGCCAGAATATTGGGCGACTCTGCCAGATAGAGGTCAATTAGCTCCGTCAGCGTCGCGACGTCGCCGTCGCAAACATTCTTCAGGGTCTCATCCAGGGCTTCCTTGTCGAACGCCGGCAACTCCTCCTCAAGGTTGCCCGGCGCCGGCGTGGCGGGGGCGGGAGTCGCCATCTCTGCGCCGATGGCCTTGAGCAGGGCGCGCGCCAGCTCGTGAATTTGCACCGGCTTGGCAACGTAGTCATCCATGCCGGCAGCCAGGCACTGCTCGCGATCCCCTTGCATGGCGTGCGCGGTCATGGCGATAATATGTATATGTTGGCCCTTCGTCTCGCGTTGACGGATCTGGCGCGTCGCCTCCATCCCATCCATTTCGGGCATCTGCACGTCCATCAAGATCGTGTCGTAGGGCGCACGATCCAACGCTTGCAAGACTTCAGCGCCATTGGCGACGACATCGGCGCGATAGCCCAGACGCTCCAGCATGCGTAGCGCAACCTTCTGGTTCACCACATTGTCCTCGGCCAACAAGAGGCGCTGCGGCGCGTGTTCAAACAAGGAGGCATTCACTTGCGGCTCACTGAAGCGCCGGTTGTGCGCGACCGGCTGGCCGGCGAAGACGCTGATGATGGCGTCATACAGGATGGATGGTTTCACCGGTTTGGTCAGAGAGGTAACGAAGAGCGCCTGCTCGGCGTCGCCCAGGCGTTGGCGACCGAGCGAGGAGAGGAGCAGCATGGGAACGGGAGTTGGCGTATTGAGCCGGCGCATTTCTGTAGCCAGCATCAGGCCGTCCATCTCTGGCATCGCCATGTCCAGGATGGCAAGATCGAAGGTCGCGCCGGCGCCGAGTTGTTCCAGGGCCGCCGGACCGGAGGCGAACGCGCGCGCCGACATGCCCCAGCTCTGGATCTGGGCGCTGAGGATCTGGCGGTTGGTGGCGTTGTCGTCTACGATGAGGATGCGCTTGTCCTTGAGGGATTCGATGCTACTGAGCGCGACGCGCTGGGCCGACGAAGCGGCCCGGGCGAGGATCGTGAAGGTGAAGGTTGAGCCTTTGCCCGGCGCACTTTCCACCCAGATGCGCCCGCCCATCATCTCGCTCAGGCGCTTGGAAATGACGAGGCCCAGGCCCGTGCCGCCGAACTGGCGTGTGGTGGATGCATCCACCTGGCTAAAGGATTGGAAGAGCCGGCCCATCTTGTCGGCCGGGATGCCGATGCCGGTATCATGCACGGCAAAGCTCAATTCGTACTGGTCGTCTTGCACTCGCCGGCCGTCCACACGCACCAAGATTTCGCCGTGCTGGGTGAATTTCACGGCATTGCCCAAGAGATTGACCAAAATCTGACGCAAACGCGTGGTGTCTCCCACGAAGGTGATCGGCAGGCTGTCGCTAATGGTATAGAGCAGATCGAGGCCCTTCTCGCTGGCGCGAGGCGCCAACAGGTCCAGCGCGTCTTCGACGCATTGGGTCAAGTCAAAGGGCTGTTGCTCCAACTCCAGCCGGCCGGCCTCGATCTTGCTGAAGTCCAGAATGTCGTTGATGATAGTGAGCAAGGCGTCGCCGCTGCCGCGGATGGTCTGGACGTAGTCGCGTTGTTCGGCGTTGAGGGGCGTGTCCAGCAGCAGGCCGGTCATGCCAATGACGGCGTTGAGCGGCGTGCGAATTTCGTGGCTCATGCTGGCGAGGAACTCGCTCTTGGCGCGATTGGCCGATTGCGCTTCATCTCTGGAACGGCGCAGCTCATCTCTGGCGAGGATGTCATGGGTGATGTCCGCGAAGGACAGGACGGCGGCAAAGGGGGCGCTCTCGCCGGGGCGCTGCAGGGGCTGCGCGTTGATTTGCAGCCAGAGCCGTGCGCCATCTACGCCGACTACGCCGAGGACGACATTGGCGACCGGCCGGCCGGCGCGCAGCGCGATCAACACGGGCACTTCCTCGGCTTTGAAGGGCGTGCCGTCTTCATGGATCGCGCCCCAGAGGGTGTCCAGGCCGCGATATTGCTGCAACGTTTCGGCGGAAAGCCCCAGAATGCGCTCGGCCATGGGGTTGCTGTTTTGGATGGCGCCGTCTTGACCGACCACCAAGACGCCTTCCTGAAGCGCTTCGACCACGGAACGATAGCGCAGCTCATTCTCATTGATCGTGCATTCTGCCTGACGCAGCGCGGTCATGTCGAGCATGATGCCTTGCAGGAGGGCGGGGTGGCCCTGGTCATCGAACATGGTGGTGGCTTCGTCGTGAAACCAGCGCAGGCTGCCATCTTTGGCGATCATCCGGTA
>CAIQJD010000895.1 GCA_903872005.1 uncultured bacterium
CTCCGCCCGCCGCTGCTCGGTGATGTCCCTCAGGAAACCTACCATACGCCCGCCGGCAATCGGCTTGCACTGGACACTCACCTCGATGTCGAACTCGCGGCCGTCCTTGCGACGCTGCCGGCTCGCAAAGCGGTCTTCACCCTTCGTCAGGACGCGTTGTATATGCGCGGCCGTATCTGCGGCCGTCTCAGCGGCATCCACGTCCGCGATGGTCATCGTCAGCAATTCCTGTTCGCTGTAGCCGAGCATCCGACAATAGGCTTCGTTCACTTCCAAAAACCTGGCCTGCATGTCGAGCAAACAGAAGCCATCCATCGCGGTCTGGATGATGGCTCTGTGACGTTGCTCACTCTCTCGCAATGCCTCATTGGCCCGCTCGCGTTCGGTAACATCAATGATGTTTCCAATGAGGACCCGTCCCTCGGCGAGATCAACCCACGCGCCAAGCACTTCAACTCTATTCGACGCTCCGTCCTTACGCAGCCCACGGAACTGATAGCGCATGACTTTCACTTCGCCGGCCACACGCCGGCGAATATTCTCCGCGACCAGCGCGCGATCGTCGGGATCGATCACCAACATCGGATCCGCGCCGGTCAATTCCTCCTGAGTGTAACCGAACATGGCCGCCAGTGACGGATTCACATACTGTAGGCGACCCTGCGCCAGGACATAGATGCCCGCGAGAGAGTTCTCAGTCAATGTGCGGAAGCGGGATTCGCTCTCCTGCAATGCCCGTTCGATGCGCTTGCGCTCCGTGACATCGGAGAATACCGTAACAAACTGGTTGGGGCCGGGCCGGAAGGCGACCACCTCGTAGTACTTGTCCAGAGGGCCGGCATAGCTCTCAAAGCGGGCCGATTCCCCGCTCAGGGCCACGCGCCCATAGGTCTCGATCCATGCCGGTTCCAGCGCGGGCAAGACCTGCCGCGCCGTTCTGCCCACCACGTCGCCGGCCTTCAACCCGGTCAGGCGCTCAAAAGCCGGGTTGACTTCCAGGAACCGATAGTCAACCGGCGCGCCGTCCGCATCACAGATAATTTCATGCAACGCAAAGCCGTCGAGCATGGAATCAAAGAGAAGCCGATAGCGCTCTTCGCTGCGCGCCAGGATCGCTTCGGCGCGCTTGCGCTCGCTGACGTCCATCAGGATGCCGAATACTCCGGTGATAGCGTCCCCTTGCACCATCGAACTGAGCGACGCCTGAACCGGGCGGAAAGTCCCATCCTTCCAAAAGACACGAAACTCCGTCAGGCTTGGCTTGCCTCGGAGCGTCCGCTCAAAGGCAGCCTGGGCAATCGGCAGGTCATCCGGGTGGATGAACTCGGCGAACGGCTGGCCGACGAGATCCGCCGGCAAGTAGCCGGCGAACTGCTCGACCCGGGGGCTGGCATACGTGAGCTGGCCGGCGCGATCCAGCGTGAAGATCATCTCGTTGATGTTCTCCACCAGGGATCGGTAGCGCTCCTCGCTGCCCCGCAGCGCCTCTTCGGCGCGCTTGCGCTCCGTAATGTCCAGGGCGATGGTCAGAAGGTAGCGCTCCCCGGTCAACTCGACGAATTCTGCCGACATCCACACATCGCGGATATCACCCGATTTGCGGCGTACCAGCATTTCGCCGCTCGCCCGATGCTGCCGGCTCAGGACATCCAGCAGCGCCTCGCGTTGCCGGGGATCATGCCAGGCGCCCAGTTCTTGCACCGTGCGCCCTACGGACTCCGCATGCATGTAGCCGGTGAGCGTTTCCCAGGCCAGGTTCACGTCAACCAGCCGGTGGTCGCTGAGGCGCGTCAACGCAATGGATGCTGGGCTGGCATGGAAGATGGCCGCAAAGCGCGCCTCGCTGGCCCGCAACGCCTCTTCCGCCCGTTTCCGCTCCGTGATATCAAAGAAAGAACACCAGATACGGGTCAGGCATCCATCCTCAACCACGCCGCTGGCATTGTTCACAAACCAGCGCGCTTCCCCCGATGCAGTGACCTCCGGCGCTTCGTGCTGCACCAGCCGGTACCCGCCCTGGACGAAACGCGTATAGAGGTCATAGATGGCGCCGCCGGGCTGAACGCTCTCCGTGTGTGGATCAGGGATCAGCGGCCGCCCAATGAGCGGGGCTTTGCCGGCCAGGCCCCGCGCTCGCCAGACGCCCTCACTGACATCGCGTACCACGCCTTCGCGGAAGATCGCTTCGACCTGCGCTTCGACCGGCCAATCGGTGGGAATCGGATGGGTCATCTCGACCCAGAACGCCGGCGAGACATTCTCCGTGAAGAAGGCCCGATAGCGCTCCTCGTCCCGCTTGCGCTCGGTGATGTCGTGATGCGCGGCCACAATCCCAATCGGCTCGCCGGCCGCGTCGCGGATCAACGAGACAGCGGCGTCTATCTGCACCCGGCTCCCATCGCGCCGGCGGTACGTTACCTCGCCTTTCCATTGACCCTCATCGAACAATATGCGGGTCGCCGTTTCGCGCGGCATGCCCCCGGGATACTCAAATCGCATGAAACGCCGCGCCGGCAAGCCCAGCACTTCGGCCGCCTTCCAACCATAGAGCGCCTCGGCCGCCGGGTTCCAACTCATGATATTCTGCTGCAAGTCCATGGAAATGACGGCATCGGAGACATGGGCCAGGAGATCGGCCTGGTAGCGCAGTTGCTCCTCGGCGCGGCGCGCCCGCAGTTGCGCTTTCACCGTACTGACCAGCACGGCAGCGTCCACCGGCCATGTCAGGTAGCCGTCCGCGCCGCTCTCCAGGCCGGCGACAATCGAGGCATCATCGCGATGCGCCGCCGAAAGCACCACCACCGGAATATCGGCCAGGCCGGCATCGGCCTTCAGAAGTCGGCACACTTCAAAGCCATCCATGTCGGGCAACTGCACGTCGAGAAGGATGAGAGCGGGGCGTTGCCGCGCCAGCGCCAGCGCCTCAGCGCCGGCGCCGGCTTCCAGCGACTCCAGGCCGGCGCGCTTCAAGATATGTGAAATGGCGCGACGTTGTAGGACGTTGTCGTTCACATTCAGGATCGTGTTGGACGTTGCACTCATCGCCGGCCCTCCCCGAACCCCTCCAGACCTCACAGGTCTTGGAGACCTGTGAGGTCTGGAGGGGTTGAAATTGCGCGTTCGCAGTCTGTATGGTATACTCGTCGCCGCATGGTGGACGTAGCTCAATGGCAGAGTACTGGTCTGTGGAACCAGTTGTTGCGGGTTCGACCCCCGTCGTCCACCCCAAATTTTTTGCGAAAGCCCGCAAAGAAGCGGGCTTTTTGCTTTCCTTCGACCTTATGCTAGAATGGAGCCAACCCTCGTTGATGGAGGCTCGCAGAGATGGCTCTACATACCATTCGGCTATATCTGGAACCCAATCCCGGCGGCGTCTATACAGTCACGAGTCCCGATGTGCCTGGCTTGGTCACAGAGGGAAGCGCGCCGGACGAAATTCAAGCGAACGTACAGGAGGCTCTAGATTTGCTTCTAGCAGCCTGGAATGAACTGGGACGTGAGTTACCTCCTGCCTTGCGCCCCATCCTGGTAGATCGTCCACAAACGGTCGAGACCCTGGTGATGGCCTGATGCGCTATCGCGACCTCGTTCAGCGGCTGCGGGCGCTGGGCTGCGTGGAGATTCGCGCCGGCAAAGGCAGCCATCGTGTTTGGCAAAATCCCGCCAATGGGATGCTCGTCGCCATCCCAGACTGGGGCGCCAAAGACCTGGCGTCCGGTACCGTGCGGGCAGTAATACGTGAGTTGGGCATCTCGCGCTCCGACTTCGGTCCAATCAAATAGCATACTCATCGGGTCGCCGGCTTCCGCCGGTTGGCCAGCCACGCCCCGCACAGCCCCAGCGCGACCGCCCCACCTAACCCGACGCCGACCCACCACCCCGCCGGCGCATACGTGAAGGCCACCTGACTCGTCCCCGCCGGCACGCGCACCGCCCGAAACAGATAGTCGGCCCGCAAGATCGGCGCAGGCCGGCCATTCACCGTCGCCCGCCACCCCGGATACCAGGTCTCGCTCAGGACCAGCACGCCGGCCGCGTCGGCCTGCACGTCCAACGTCATCCGATTGGGCGTTGCGGCGACGACGCGCGCCGTCCCACCGGCCGATCCTTCCTGAGCCGGCTCCCCTTCCAGGACGACCGCGCCGGCCGGGTCGACGCCGGCCGCATGAATC
>CAIQJD010000896.1 GCA_903872005.1 uncultured bacterium
CGATGACCAGGGCGAAGATCACGCCGGGCAGCCCCGTCACCAGCCCGATGAAGGCGGCCAGCTTGACATCCCCCTGGCCGAAGGCGACTTCGTCCAGCGGCCGGCCGCGCCGGCGCGCTGCCACCTTCCCGAAGACGATGCCCAGCAGATAGATGAAGAAGATGAAGATGAAGCCGGTCGCGCCGCCCAGCAGGGCGCGCCGCAGACCCGGCGTCGTCGTGAGCAGCGCGCCGGCCGCGGCGATGACGATGGCCGGCAGCATCACTACATTATAGATGTAACGATGCTCCAGGTCGGTGACAGCAATCAAGAGGAAGAAGAGCCAATAGACAGAATAGGCCAGCATGTCCCACGTCGCGCCATAGCGCAGCCAGAGGAACATGGCGCCGGCCGCGGCGACGACGATGATCGCCAGGGAGCGCGGGCGGAGCCGGCCGGCGGCCTGCCAGCCCAGGGAGACGGCCCAGCCTTCGGGAGCGCGCCAGAAGAGGGGCCGGCCGGCCGGCAGCCGGTCCGCGCACCAGACGATGGCCTGGCCGGCCAGCACGCCGGCGAGGATGATGAGCAGCAGCATGGCGACCTCCATCACGGGGACCGATTGTGGACTCCGCAGGCTTGCCTGCGCTCTGGGCGGCGGCAAGCCGCCGCAGTCCAGAGCGGGGTCAGTTCCGCTCGCGCAGCTCTACCCGCACTTCGCCATCCACCAGCCGCACATGCACCGCCAGGCGCTCCAGGGCATCCTCGTTCAACCGGCCGGCCACATACGCCCGATACAGCGGCGGGTCCACATAGCGTTGCAGCGCCCGGCGCAGGGCGCGGATGCCGTATAGCTCCAGCCCATCCAGCGCCTGGTCGAAGAGGAAATCGCCGGCCGGCGGCTCGATCTCTATCCGCAGCGTCTTGCCGGGGAAGGCGCTATGCTCGTAAAACTCCATCTCCGCCTCGAAGATGCGCCGCAGGTCGCCGTTGGTCAGCGGCCGGAAGATGACCGTCTCGTCCACATGGCGCATGATCGCTTCGGGCAGCACCGTTAGCTCTTTCCGCACGATGCGCTGCACCATCTCGTAGGCCTGTTCCGGCGAGACGGACGGATTACGCAGGAAGCCGAGCTTGCCGTCGGCTTGCAGAGTGTGCTGGATTTCCTCCTCGCCGGCCGACGTGGTGAAGATGAACGTCGTCAGCCCCAAGGGGATGGTATGCATGGTTTTGGTCTCTGCGTCCATCAGCGGATAGACGCCCGATTCCAGCAGCCGCGCCAGATTGGCGACGAAGCGCGCGTTGATCATAGGGGCCTCTTCCAGATGCTCCACCAGCACCACGGCGAAGGGGATGGTGAAGATGTTCTGCTCGAGGTCGAGGGTTCCGCTCAGGTCCTGGGGCAGGGGCGTCAGCGCGGTGAAGGGGGCGAAGCCCAGCGGCCCCAACGCCTGGGGGATCAGCCGGGCCGCCAGGGTTTTGCCCCAGGCGCCGCCGGCGAACAATAGCACCGTGGGGTCGCGCGGGATGACGCCGGCCTGATCGGGCTGCTCCAACAGGCGCTTGAGCAGCGCCGTCTGGCGATAGAGGACATCGGTCAGGGCGGCCACCACTTCGGGCTGGCCGACGAGCCGTTGGGCGAAGAAGCGGCCGGCTTCTTCGATTTGCTCCGGCGTGGGCGGCACGAGGGTTTGGGCCGGCGCTTCTTCCGTTTGGGCGGCGTCGGCCGGCGGGTTCAATTCGGCCGGCTCGGGGGTGGATTCTTCCATGTTGGGCTAACTTCCCTTCGTATTGGGATGGAGACTCCACGGGTCTTTCAAGACCCGTGGAGTTATTCTTCTGGCGGCAACATCGGGATCTTCACTCCATGCCGGCGCGCCGCAGCGATGGCCTCCGGGTAGCCGGCGTCGGCGTGGCGCAGGATGCCCATGCCCGGGTCCGTCGTCAACACCCGCTCCAGGCGCGCCGCGGCCGCCGGCGTGCCATCCGCCACGATCACCTGGCCGGCGTGCAGGCTATAGCCGATGCCGGTGCCGCCGCCATGATGGAAGCTGACCCAGCTCGCCCCGCCGATGGCATTGACCAGCGCGTTCAGAATCGGCCAATCGGCCACCGCGTCGGTGCCGTCGCGCATCGCCTCCGTCTCGCGGCGTGGCGAAGCGACCGAGCCGCAATCGAGGTGATCGCGCCCGATGACGATGGGCGCAGATAGTTCGCCGCGCGCTACCATCTCATTGATGAGCCGGCCGAAGCGCGCCCGTTCCCCATAACCCAGCCAACAGATGCGCGAAGGCAAGCCCTGGAAGCGTACCCGCTCGCGCGCCAGTCTGATCCAGCGCACCAAATGCTCATCGTAAGCGAATTCGCGGCAGACGACTTCATCGGTCTTATAGATGTCTTCGGGGTCGCCGGAGAGGGCGACCCAGCGGAATGGCCCCTTGCCCTCGCAGAAGAGGGGGCGAATGAAGGCCGGCACGAAGCCGGGGAAGGCGAAGGCGTCGGCCACGCCGGCATCGAAGGCGCGTTGGCGAATGTTGTTGCCGTAGTCGAAGGCCACCGCGCCGCGTCGCTGCATGTCGAGCATGGCCGAGACGTGGAGGCCCATAGACTGCATGGCGCGCCGGCTATACTCGGCCGGGTCGCGCCGGCGCAGCTCATCGGCTTCGGCCAGGGATAGCCCGGCCGGCACATAGCTGAGGACATCGTGGGCCGGCGTCTGGTCGGTAACGACGTCGGGGATGATATTCTGGCGCACGAGGGCCGGCAGCAGATCCGCGGCGTTGCCAATCAGGCCGATGGAGCGCGGCTGGCCGGCCTGGCGCGCTTGCATCGCCAGGGTCAGCGCCACGTCGAGATCGTTGACCACGATGTCAATGTAGGCTTTCTCCAGCCGGCGTTGCGCCCGCGCCGGGTCCACTTCCACCACCAGGGCCACGCCCTCGTTCATCGTGACGGCCAATGGTTGCGCGCCGCCCATCCCGCCCAGGCCGGCCGTCACCACCAGCTTGCCGCGCAGGCTGCCCCCGAAATGCTGCGCTGCCAGCGCGCCGAAGGTCTCATAAGTCCCTTGCAGGATGCCCTGTGTGCCAATGTAAATCCACGAGCCGGCCGTCATCTGGCCGTACATGATCAGCCCTTGCTGATCCAGCCAATCGAAATGCTCTTGCGTCGCCCAATGCCCGACCAGGTTGGCGTTGGCGATGAGGACGCGCGGCGCGTCGGGATGCGTGCGGAAGATGCCGGCCGGCTTACCCGATTGCACCAGCAGCGTCTCGTCGTTCTCCAGCTCTTGCAGCGAGCGGATGATGGCGTCGTAGCATTCCCAGGAACGCGCCGCCTTGCCGCGACCGCCATAGACGATCAGCTCGTCCGGCTTCTCGGCGACTTCGGGATCCAGGTTGTTCATCAACATCCGCATGGCGGCCTCTTGCAGCCAGCCCTTGCAGCTCAATTGCGACCCATGCGGGGCGCGGATGACGCGGCTCATACTCTACCTCCAGGCATCCAGTTCGACCGGCTCCAGCCGATAGCGATCTTCGCACGGACGCAGATAGCCGGCGCTCCGCAGCGGATCGTGCATGAAGATCAACAGGACTTCTTCTTCGGCCGCCCAACGGCACAGCCGGCGCTTGGTCTCAATCGTCGTCTGCGGATCAATGTCATAGGCCGTGACCCAGGCGATGCGCTCCATGCCGACAGACATGGTGGAGAGATCGCCCAGGAAGAGCGCCTTGCGCCCCCCCGACTCGACCAGCACCGACTGATGGGCGCGAGTATGGCCGGGGGTCACGATGCAGCGCACTTCGGACGTCAGCGGCGTATCGCCGGCCAACAGGCGCAACTGGCCGGCCTCTTCCAGCGGGACGATGTTCTCGGCAAAATACGTGGCGCGGGTGCGCTCGTTGGGATAGTGCGCGTCGGCGAATTCCAGGCGTTGGATGCAATATTCGGCGCGCGGGAAGGTCGGGACGAGCCGGCCGGCGCGGCGGGTCGTGTTCCCGCCGGCGTGGTCAGAGTGCAGGTGCGTGTTGACCACGCAATCAATCTGCTCCAACGCGAGGCCGGCGCGGGCCAGATTTTCGGGCAGGCGCCGGCCGGCGAGCGACCAG
>CAIQJD010000897.1 GCA_903872005.1 uncultured bacterium
CCCGGCACAGCGAAGACCGGCCGGCCCAGTCGCGCCATGCGCTCGGCCGTATCCAGGCTGCCGCTCTTGACGCCGGCTTCCACGACAATCACCGCGCCACTCAGGCCGGCGATGATGCGGTCGCGCGCCATCAAAGCCGGCCCGCGAGGTGGGGTATTGGGATGCAACTCGGAAAGGAGAGCGCCCTGGCAAGTGATCTCCTCCGCCAACTCAGCATTCTCGCGCGGATGGATAACGCGCAAGCCGGAGCCGAGGACGGCCAGGGTGCGCCCGCCGGCCGACAGCGCGCCGCGGTGGCTGGCGCTGTCAATGCCGAGCGCCAGACCGCTCACCACGGTCAGGCCACGCCCGGCGAGTTCCCGCGCCAGCATCTCCGCCAGCCCGCTCCCCTGCAGTGTGGCGCTGCGCGTCCCAACAATCGCGATAGCTGATGCATCGGCCGGCAAGAGCGCGCCACGAACAAACAACATGGGCGGAGCATCGTGCGCCCGGCGCAAATTGGCCGGGTAGCCTTCATCTTCCCATGTCAGGACATCGAAACCCTCTTCTGATAGAGCGCGCAACTCTTCGGCCAGCGCATCCAGAGAAACCTCGCGCAGCCGATCCACCATCGCCGGCGTGAAGCGTGGCAACGTCAGCAGCTCGGCGTCTGACGCATCAAACGCTGCTTCGACGCTGCCAAAACGGTCAATCAGCCGGCGCGTGGTCACGCCGCCAATGCCGGGGATGAGGGAGAGAGCCAACCAATGGACAGTGCTCATGGGCCGTCGCTCCTGTTGGAGGGATCACGCATCGGAATGGATCGTGCGCGTCAGAGTCAAGATCATCAAGCACTTGGCGCCGGCCTGACGCAACACCCGACACGCTTCTTCCATCGTCGCGCCAGAATCGAACAGGTCATCAAGGACAAGCAATCTCTTGCCACCCGGGTCGCCTTTCACGGCGAAAGCGCCGGCGACGTTGCCGCGCTTCTGCGCCAGAGTATGCATCTCCTTCTGTGGCAAAGTCTGGCGCGTCTTGACCAGAATTGGCCAAACCGGCCGGCGGATCAACTGACTCAGCGCATCGGCCAGAGCGCGCACCGGCTCGTTAGGGCGTGCTGTCGAAGGCGGCATTGGCACGATGGCGTCCACGTCCGTAATCTCGGGATGTTGTCGGAAAAGAGCGGCGAACTGTTCGACCAAAGCCGGCAACGCCGTCATATCCCCCTGATACTTGAAGCGATAGGCTAATTCGCCAACGATGCTGCGGCTCCAGGCATCGCCAACGAATCCACTATGGAAGCTGAGCGCCCAGCCGGCCTGCCAGAGACCATCCAACGGACGCGGGTGCGGCCGACTCAAATAGTCCTGGACCGGATCAACAGCGGATTGGGGGGTCGCGACCATCCTGCCGTGTTCGTCCTTGCTCAAGACGCCGGCATCCAGCAGGCCATCCACGATTGGCTGCACTTGTCGGCGCGTATACCGGGCGAACCGGCCATACAGGGGGTGGCGCTCATAGCGCGCGATGTATTCTGCGCCAGACCCCACAAGGAACTTTGCCAGACCGCTGCGAGCGAACACGCCAGGAAACTCGCCGGCGCACTCCAGGATGGCCGCTTTGAGCGCTTCCTGCGCGTCGGGGGGAATGGCGCTGGAGACCTCCCTGGAGACCTCATCGGTCTCCAGAGAGGTCTCGCCGGTCTCGCCCCGGGTCTCCTTCCGCCTCCAATCGGCCGCCACGCAACGGATCACCTCCCACGACACATCCTCCGTCAGCCGGCCCTTGATCGGCGCCAGGAGCGTCGCATCGCCCACCTCTTCAATCGCCCGGCGCACGGCGGCGATGCTCCCGGCCGGCGTGACCTCTGCCAACGCGATCTTCCCACCCTCAATGAGCTGCGCCAGATGCCCCCAGATGGTCCGCTCGTTCAGCCCCCGGCGCGCCGCAATCTCGGCCGGCGCGACGCCGGCGGCGAACAGCTCGCGCGTCGCCTCTACCGTGTCGCCGGCCGGGCGCGCCGCCGGCTTCTCGCCAGTCGCGGCCAGGGCGCGATCCAGCCGCCGGCCCATAGCCCGATCCACCCGCAGGGCCACGCCCACCCGCTCCTTGATGGCGGCTTCACCTTGCGGCGTCAGGCGCAACGCCGGCCGCGCCCCGCCGACGACCTTCAGGTAGTCCTTCTCGATCAATTGCTCGATCAGGTCTTCGATCTCCGCCTGACGCAAGAAGGCCAGCCGGCCGTAGTAGATATTCTCGGTGTAAGCCGGCAATTGCATCTCCTGGGCCGTAGAGCCGTGCAGCAGTTGCGAAAGCTTCTGCTTCCCCACGCTCCAGGGGAGCCGGCGCGTCGCATCCAGGATGACCAGCGACAGACGCTCCACGGCCCCCAGCTCGCCGGCGGCGCGCGGCGCGATATCCGCTTCGGGCGCCGGGCGCGGGGCGGCCGGCGCCGGCCGGGTGGCGCGACAGTTGTCGCAACAGGTCGGGCCGGCCTCAATGGGGGCGCGGTCGCCGAAATGATCGAGCAGGATGCGCCGGCGGCAGGCGTTCGATTCGGCGTACTCGATCATGCGCTCCAATTGCGCCCGCCGGTGGCGCTGGCGCGCCTGGGTCTGGCCGGCCGCGTCGCGTATGGCGGCTTCATCCCAGGCCGCCGGCCGCAATTGCATCCGCCCGCCGGCGTCGCCCAGGCGGTGCAGCGCGCCGGCGCTCTCCAACTGCGCCAGCCCCACCTTGACGCTGACATCTTGCAGGCCGGTGGCGACCGAGATTTCCTCGCTGGTCAGCGAGACGTCGGATGCGCCGGGCGCGCGCAGCGCCTGATAGAGCGTGTGCAGGTCGCGCGCCGAGATGCTGGCGGAATCAATGAACCACTCTTGCAGCGAGCGGTCTTTGGGCGCATAGATCAGCGCGGCGCGCGCCGGCTTGCCATCGCGCCCGGCGCGGCCGGCTTCCTGATAGTAGGCTTCCAGGGTCCCCGGCAGGGTGTAATGCGCCACCAGCCGCACGTCGGCCCGGTCAATGCCCATGCCGAAGGCGTTGGTGGCGACGACGACCGGCAGCCGGCCGGCCATGAAATCGTCCTGCGCGGCGGCGCGGCGCGCCGGCTCCATGCCGGCGTGATAACACTCGGCCCGCACGCGCAGGCTTTGGGTGATGAAATCGGCTGTCTCTTCGGCGTCGCGGCGCGTGCCGGCGTAGACGATGGCCGCGCCCTCTTTCCAGCCGGCCAGGAGCTTGCCGAGGGCGCGCAGTTTGGCCGGCGGGTCCGTGGCGTAGAGCACCGAAAAGTGCAGGTTGGGCCGGTTGAAGCCGGTGATGACTTGGGCCGCGTCGGGAATGCCCAGGAGGCGCGTGATGTCGGCCTGCACCTGCGGCGTAGCGGTGGCTGTCAGCGCCACGGTGAGCGGATTGCCCATCTGGGCGCGCGTCGGCGCAATTTGCAGGTAGTCCGGCCGAAAGTCATGCCCCCATTGGGAGACACAGTGGGCTTCGTCCACGGCCAGGAGGCTGATGGTGAGCTGGCTCAGCGTCTCCTGGAAGGCGCTGGTACGCAGGCGTTCGGGGGCCACATAGACCAGGCGGTACGCGCCGGCGCGCAGGGCGCGCAGCCGGCGGGCGTTCTCTTCGGGGGCCAACATGCTGTGGATGCAGGTCGCCGGCGCGCCGCGCCGCGTCAGCGCCTCCACCTGGTCCTGCATCAGCGCGATGAGGGGCGAGATGACCAGGGAGACGCCGGGCAATTGCAGCGCGGCGAGCTGATAGACGAGCGATTTGCCGGAGCCGGTGGGCATGACGACCAGCGCGTTACGGCCGGCCAGGAGATGCCCAATGGCCTCCGCCTGGCCGGGCCGAAACTCGGCGAAGCCGAAATGGGCGCGCAGCGCCGTCGCCAGGGCGACATCCATGTTCACTTCTCTCCCGGGCCGCCGGCAAGGCGCGCCGCGCTCAGCGCCGCCAGATGGTCTGGTCGCGTTCCGGCCCCACGGAGATCATGCCGGCCGGCACGCCGGTGAGCGCCTCGATGCGCTCCACGTAGCGCCGCGTCGGCGCCGGCAGGTCGGCCAGCGTGCGGCACGCGCCGATGTCCTCTTTCCAGCCGGGCAGCTCTTCGTAAATCGGCTCACACTCGGCCAGGGTCGCGCCGTCGGCCGGGAAGTCCTCCAGGCGTTGGCCGCGCCAGCGATAGGCCACGCAAATCCGCAGCGGGTCAATCCCGGAGAGGACGTCCAGCTTGGTCAGGGCGAACTCGGTCAGGCCGTTGACGCGGCCGGCATAGCGCAGGATCACCGTATCCAGCCAGCCGGTGCGCCGGCGCCGGCCGGTCG
Organism: uncultured bacterium; assembly: GCA_903872005.1. Next base: position 4,314 of record CAIQJD010000897.1, read on the forward strand.
TCGTGCCGAACTCATGGCCCACCTGGGTCAGATGCTCGCCCACGGCGTCGTGCAGCTCCGTGGGGAAGGGGCCGGCCCCGACGCGCGTCGTGTAGGTCTTGGCGATGCCGATGACGCGGTCAATCTTGGTCGGGCCGATGCCCAGGCCGGTGCAAGCGCCGCCGGCGATGGGCGATGAGCTGGTGACGAAGGGATAGGTGCCATGATCCAGGTCGAGCAGCGTCCCTTGCGCGCCTTCGCACAGCACATCCTGGCCGGCGGCGATGGCCTGATGGATCAGGAGCGAGGCGTCGCCCACCAGGGGCGCGATGCGCCGGGCATAGCCGGCCGCCTCCGCGACGACCGCTTCGACATCCAGCGCCGGCAGGCCGTAGATTTGCGTCAGCCAGGCATTCTTGATGGCGATCTGCTCGCGCAGCCGGCCGATGAAGCGCTCCATGTCCAGGGTCTCGATGGCGCGGATGCCGACGCGGCTGGCTTTGTCGGCTTAGCTCGGGCCGATGCCGCGCTGCGTGGTGCCGATGCGGCCGGCGCCCAGGCCCTTCTCCGTCGCGCCATCCAGCGCCACATGATAGGGGAAGACCAGATGCGTCCCGCCGCTGATGACCAGGCGCGCCGTCGCGTAGCCCTGGCCCTGCAGTTCGTCCAGCTCGCCGAAGAGGGTCTTGGGATTGAGCACGACGCCATTGCCGATGATGCACAAGGCGTGTTCGTGCAGGATGCCGGAAGGGAGCAGGTGGAACTTGAAGGTCTTGTCGCCCCAGACGACGGTATGGCCGGCGTTATCGCCGCCGCCCCAGCGCGCCACGACGTGCGCCGTGCGGGTCAGGAAGTCGGTCAATTTGCCTTTGCCTTCGTCGCCCCATTGCGCGCCCAATATCACGGTAACGGACATAGACGTTGCCTCGCTTTCTGCGGATAGGCCGGCGCGGCCGGCGCTATTCGTGGTTGGATCGTAGGATTTGGTTAGCCAGCGCGGCATAGACGCCGGCGGCCAGGAACATATCATCCAGGTGGATGGATTCGTTGGTGGTGTGGGCCAGGCGCTCGTCGCCGGGGCCGAAGCCAATCGTGGGGATGCCGGCGACGCCCATCGTATAGCAGCCGTCGGTCGAGAAGGCCCAGCGCGTCACATGGGGCCGATAGCCCAATTGCTGCTCGATGGCGCGCGTCGCCGTCCGCACCAGGGCGTGGTCTTCCATGATGAGCCAGGCCGGGTAGTACGACTTGGAGCGGCATTTATAGCCGGTGTAGCTGGCGGCGCGATACTCGGTCACTTCCACCTTCGCGCCGCGCGCCTGCTCGCGATTGATGACGCCCTGAATTTCGGCCAGGGCGCGCGCTTCGGTCTCGCCCAGGGTGAGCCGGCGATCAATGTAGAAGGCGCAGCAATCCGGGATGGCGTTGCGGCTGCCGGCCGAGCTTTCGATCTGCGTCACGGCCAGGGAGCCGCGCCCCAACGCCGAATCGTTGGTCAGTTGCGAGGCCAACAACTCCGCGCTGAAGATGAGGCGCGCCGCGGTGTAGATGGCATTCTCGCCCTGCGCCGGCGCGGAGGCATGCGCCGCCACGCCCCGCACCGTCACCAGCATCTCCATGCGGCCACGATGGCCGGTCGCGATTTGTAGGTTGGTCGGCTCACACAGGATGACCATGTCGGGCGTGATGTGTTCTTCTTCGACCAGGACGCGCATCGCGTAGCCTTCGCACGGCTCTTCTTGCACGACGCAGGCCACGTACAGGTCGCCGTTGAGGGGCGCCGCCGCGTCCAGGACCTGCTTCATGCCGTAGGTCAGCGCGGCCAGGGGGCCTTTCATGTCTACCGCGCCGCGCCCGTGCAGGATGCCGGCGTCCACGTCGCCGCCATACGGGTCGCGGCTCCAGGCGTTGCGATCGCCCACGCCGACGGTGTCCATGTGCCCGTTGAAGAGCAGGGCCGGCCCCTGCCCGTTGCCGGCGTGCGCGATGACGTTGCCGATGCGATCCACCCGCACTTCCTGGAAGCCGATACGCCGTAGCTCCTCGACCATGCGGTCAGCCACTCCTTTTTCGTGGGTCGAGGGGCTGGGCGTGCGGATCAGATCGCGCGCCAGGGTTGTGAGAGCTGCCTGGTCAGTAGTGGTCAGTTTGAGCATGCTTGTCACCCCCCATCGGGTCAGAACGCGCCCTCGCCCAGGATCACCTTGGGCACGGTGCGTAGTAAGATCATCACATCCAGCGCCGGCGACCAGTTCTGGATATAGTATAAGTCGAGAAAGGCGATTTCATCAAATGTCAGGTTGCTGCGCCCGCTCACCTGCGGCAGGCCAGACATGCCCGGCGCGACATCCAGGCGCTTGCGGTGCCAGGGTTGATAGCGCTCCACCTCGCGCGGCAGAGGCGGGCGCGGCCCCACCATGCTCATGTCGCCGCGCAATACGTTGTAGAATTGCGGCAGCTCGTCC
>CAIQJD010000898.1 GCA_903872005.1 uncultured bacterium
GCGCCGGCGCGGCGGCGCGCGCCAGTTGCCCGCCCTTGAGCGCCGAGATGTGCTTCCGCACGGCGTTGATCTCGTTGATGGTCGCCCCACAGGCCAGGAGCGCGCCGGTGAGCGCCTGCTTTTCCGGCAGGTCAACGCCGGCCGCCGGCAGGGGCAGCAGAGCCGACGCGCCGCCCGAAATGACGCAGAGGACCAGATCACGTTCCGTCAGGCCGCCGAGCAGGGCGTGAATGGCTTGCGCGCCGGCCAGGCCGGCAGCGTCGGGCACCGGGTGGCCGGCCTCGTGAAGCTGGATGGCTCCGCAGCGGTCCGCGCCATGCCAAAGGTGGCCGGTCTTGACATTGACCCAGCCGGCCGTCAGGCGCGCCCCCAACAGATCGTCCAGCGCGGCGGCCATGGGCGCGCCGGCCTTGCCGGCCCCCACCACAATCACGCGTCCCCCCGTGTCCAGGGGATAACTCTGGCCGGCGACGACCAGACCGCCGGCTTCCAGGCGCGCCACGCGCCGCACGGCCGCATAGGGATCCACAGCGTCCAATGCGGCGCGCGCCAAGTCGGCGACGATGCGCCGGCGTGCGTCGCTCTCTTCAGCTTGCAAGATGGGCCGGGTCAATGGCGTCACGCCTCCTCGGTCGGTGATGGGCGTCCTATCAGCCCTTGCCGACGACGGCCGCCACCGCGCGCTTGGCCGCCTCGGCCGGCGTGACGCCGCCGGATAGCACATCGCGCACCGCCTGTTGTAAGGCCAGATAGGTGCGATCGTATTCGGGAAGCGAAGGGACGGTGTAGGCGGAGGCCAGTTGCCAACGCACGAACGTATTGTAGGCGTCGCCCTCACCCCACAGCGCGAGCGCAGCCTGGCGTGTGGGCAGCCGGCCGACGGCGCGCGTCCAGGCGGCGCTGCGCTCAGCATCCAGGAACCACTCGATGAAGGCTTTGGCGGCAGCGATGTGTTGTTGGTCAGGCGCCGCCAGAACAAAGGCGCGCCCACGCCCCATCGTCGCCACCGCGCCATTCCAGGTCGGTAGCCCGGCAAACGCGCTGGCCTTCAATTGCGGCCGGCGCGCCAGGAATTGATCCGAGCGGATATTGCCCAACGCGACGGTGCCGCTGATATAGAGCGTCACGATGTCAGCAGTGGACTTGGCGTCGAGCAACGTCGGCGCGAGGACACGATTGCGCCGGCCGTCGGCGTAAAACGAGAGCGCCATCGTCAACGGCCCTTCGTCCAGCGTGGAGATGCCATCCTGATCGGCCAGCCGGCCGCCCAGGGCCAGATATTGGATCAGCAGCATGTCATTGACGCGGCCACTCTCGCCGCCGGCGGGGAAGGCATACGGCAGGCCGTCGCTCAACACATCCGCCCAGGTCAGCGGCGCCGCGTCGAGCGCGCCCGTGTTGTAGATCAGGTGCTCGATGTCGGCCTCAAAGGGAACCGCGTACCACTGATCGTCGGCGCTGCCGGCGTTGCGCGCAAAGGGAAAAAGGTCCGCCTTCAGCGAATCGGAAATGACGCCATCGAGGGGTTGCAAGACGCCGGCGCGGATGGCTGCGCCCAGTTCGCGCGTATCCAGGACGGCCACATCGGGCAAGATGCCCGGCGCCGCTTCGTGCGCGACCAACAGGAAATCAATGACGCCGCCGGAGCCGGCCGGCTGTCGCGTCACCCAGTCCAGCCGGTAGTTGGGATATGCCTTGTTGAACGCTTCGACCTGCGCGGCGATGATGCGCCCGCCGGGGCCGTCGTCGCTGGGAGCAAAACGTGGGATCGTCCAGACGGTCAGGGTGATGATTTCCGAAGCGGGCTGGGTGGCCGGCCCCACGACGGCCGTCGGCGCTTTGATGGTGGCCGCGACGGTCGGGCGCGGCGTGACGGCGCTGGTGGGACGAGCCGGGCCGGCGGCGCAGCCGGCCAGAGTCAAAGCGGTCAGGATCAAAGCCATTGCCAGACCGCCGGCCAAAATTCCGAGACGCCAACCACGCGATGCGAGCCGTCTCACCCTTGCTCTCCATAGACCATGTTTCGGCTGCCCTGATTATACCATATTTCCGATGACGACCGAAACCCGCAATGCGCTTGTCGCCGGTCGCCGGCAATGGTATAATGCCCCCGACTTGACACATCAACGCCGTGGAGGACACATGCAAGCACTAGAACACCAGTTGGTCGCGTTTCTCGACACGTTGCTCAAAACGATCGGTTGGGGCGGCGTCGTCGCCATTATGACGCTGGAAAGCGCCAACATCCCCATCCCCAGCGAAGTGACGATGCCGCTGGCCGGCTGGATGCTCACGAGCGCGCTGGGCCAGGCGATCTGGCAGGGCGGATTATTCGGCGCGCTGGGCTGCACCATTGGCTCCGTCCTCTCCTACGCGCTGGGCGCGTATGGCGGCCGGCCCTTCCTCAACCGCTACGGCAAGTACATCTTCATCCACGAAGAAGACCTGATCAAAGCCGACAAGTGGTTCGCCCGTTGGGGCGACTGGGCAGCCTTCATCTCGCGCTTGTTGCCCATCGTCCGCACTTTCATCTCGTTCCCCGCCGGCGTGGTGAAAGTGAACTTCGCGCGCTTCACCTTCTTCACCTTCACCGGCTCGTTCATCTGGTGCGCGGCCCTGGCGGCCGGCGGACGCGTCTTCGGCGAGAACTGGGAAGAGCTGCGGGCCATCATGCGCCCCTTCGACATCCCCATCGCCGTCGTGATTTTGGGCGGCGTCGGGTACTACATCTATCGCCATATCTCCAAGCGCAAGAAAGCCAGCCCCGAAGCCGGCAAGCACTGACATCCTCGCCGGGGCGCAGCATCCGTTGCGCCCCGGCTCAGAAGCGCAGCACGCGACGGCGGAAGATCCGCCATAGTCGCGGCCAGGTCGTCGCGAAAGCCCGAACCGGCCGGCGGCTCGTCTCGGCCGGCTCGCGCACCTTGCGCCACATAACCCCCGCGCCAGCCAGGATGCTCAAGCCCGCGACGATCAGCATGAGCGTATAGCCTCGCCCGGGTTCCCAGCGGTTGAAGAGATCAATCAACGGGCCGGCCAGCCGCGCCGTTGCGCCGGCGCCGGCCGTCGCCAGATTGGACAACCCCAGGTACTTGCCGGCCGCTTCCGGCGGAGCGAGATCGGTCGCCAGCGCCCAGTTGCAGCTCAAGAACGTCCCCAACCCCACGCCCACCAGCGCGCCGGCCGCTAAGAGCGCGGCGTAGGTGCGCGCGAACAAGAATGAGAAGACGCCCATACTACAGAGGAGCGCCGCCAGGGTATTGGCCCATTTGCGCCCGAAACGATCCGACAGCGCGCCGGCCGGATAGACCAGCAGCGCCGTCGTCAGGCCGATGATATTCGCCAGGCGCGCCGTCATGCTGGCCGGCCGCTCGACGCCCAGCACATCGCGCAGGTAGTACTGCGAGAAACCCTGCATGGCGTAAACCCCGCCCAACACCAGGAAACGACTCACCAGGAGCCAGGCATAGTCGGCATAACGCCGATAATCGAAACGATAGGCGTCCACCAGGGCCGACCGGGCGCGTTCCAGCGCCGGCCGGCCATCGGATGCGCCCTGCGCCGGCTCCTCGCGCGCCCCCAGCCAGGTGACAACCGCCATGCCGACCAGAATCGCCGCGACCGCCGCCAGGGCCCACGCCGGCCGGCCCCGATCCAGCGCCGCGCCGGCAATGGAGACGCCCACCACCAGGCCGGCAATATCGAGGAGATTCCGCACGCCGGCCGCCACGCCATGCCGGCGGCGCGGCGCGAGATCGGGGATCAATCCTTGCAGCGGCCCGTGCGCGAGGTTGGAAGTGACCTGGAGCAACAGGTAGCCCAGGGCCAGGACGAGGAAAGAACGCGCCAGCCCGAAGACCAGCAGGCTCAAGATGCTGCCGGCCGCGCCGA
>CAIQJD010000899.1 GCA_903872005.1 uncultured bacterium
CGAGCCGGCGGCCTATGCGCTGGATTTTCCCGAAGGCCGGCGTTGGTATGAACTCTCCATCGCCGCCATTGACGATCCGCATACATCGCACGCGCGTTTCATCTTTCTGGCCCACGATTTCACCGAGCGCCGCCGGATGGAAGAAGCGCTGCGCCAGACCAACGCCCGCCTGGCCGTCCTGATTGAAGCCTCGCCCCTGCCCATCTATTCGTTGGATACGCAGCTATGCGTGACGAGCTGGAACCCGGCCTGCGAGCGCGTCTTCGGCTGGTCGGCGCAAGAGGCCCTGGGGCAACTGAATCCCGCGGTGTCCCCAGAATGGTGGACCGATGCGCGCTCGCTCAGCGATGACCTCTACGCGCGCCTGGCGGCCGGCGAGACGAACATGCGCGTCTTCTTGCCACGCCGGCGCAAAGACGGTTCGACCCTGGACATGGAAATCTCGATGTCGCCCCTCTTCGACGCGGAGGGTCTCTTTGCCGGCCACATCAGCATCGCCATGGACGTGACCGAGCGCCGGCGTCTGGAGCAGCAACTCCTGCAATCGCAAAAAATGGAAGCGGTGGGCCGGCTGGCCGGCGGCGTGGCCCACGACTTCAACAATCTCCTCACCGTCATCGGCGGCTACGCCAATCTGGCTTTGCAGGATATCGAGCCGTTTCATCCGGCGCGCCACGACCTGACCCAGATTCAGGCCGCCACGCAGCGCGCCACGAACCTGACGCGCCAGTTGTTGCTCTTCAGCCGCCGGCTGCCCATCGAGCTGAAGATGGTGCGCCTGGACGAGACGGTGCAGAACATGCTCAAGATGCTGCAGCGCCTCATCGGCGAGGATATCCGCATCAGCGCCGACACGCCGGCCGACGCCTGGCCCGTCTCGGCCGACGTCGGTCAGATTGAGCAGGTCTTGATGAACCTGGCGGTCAACGCGCGTGACGCGATGCCTGACGGCGGGCAACTGATCATCCGCCTGACGAATGTCAACCTGACGGCCCAGCGCACCGCCGAGACGCCCGAAGGGCGCGCCGGCCGCTTCACCTGCCTCGCCATCGCCGACACGGGCATGGGCATGCCCGAAGAAGTCCTGACGCACCTCTTCGAGCCGTTCTTTACGACCAAGCCGACCGGCAAAGGCACCGGCCTGGGGCTTTCGGTGGTCTATAGCATTGTCAAGCAGCACGAGGGCTGGATTTCCGTGCGGAGCCAGGTCGGGCATGGGACGACCTTCGACATTTATCTGCCGGCGCTGGAGTGCGCGGCGCCGGCAGCCGACGAAGCGCCGGCAATCTCCCAGGATAGCCCGCGCGGCCAGGGCCAGCACATCCTCCTGGTCGAAGACGATGTCGCGGTGCGCCAGATGGCGGCGCGCGCCCTGCGCGGCAATGGGTACATTGTGGAAGAAGCCGGCGACCTGCGCCGGGCGCGGGCCGCCTATCAAGAGGCGCGGCGGCCCTTCCAGGCGGTGCTGGCCGACGTCGTCTTGCCCGATGGCACCGGCCTGGAACTGGCCGAGGAGCTGCGCCAGCGCGCGCCGGCCCTGCCGATCCTCCTCGCCAGCGGCTATCTGGACGACCGCGCTCCCTGGCAGATGTTGCGCGAGAAGGGCTTCCCGTTCTTGCAGAAGCCGTATGAGCCGGACAAGTTGTTGCGGATCTTGAAAGAGATGCTGGGGTGAGCGCAGACCTCACAGGTCTCAGGCCCCCTACAAAATCACCTGGCCCTCGGCCGGCCGCAGCCAGAGCGTGAACGTGCTGCCCGTTCCGGGCGCGCTTTCCACCGTCAGGTGTCCCCCGTGCGCCTCGGCGATCCACTTGGCGATGGAGAGGCCCAGGCCGGC
>CAIQJD010000900.1 GCA_903872005.1 uncultured bacterium
GGCAAGACCACCCTGTTCAATCTCATCTCTGGCGTCTACGCGGGAACTGGATCCATTTTATTCCAGGGGCATCCGATTCAGGGAATGCGCCCGCATCAGGTCTGCCGGCGCGGACTGACGCGTACTTTCCAGACTCCCGCGGTCTTCTCCACGTTGACCGTATTCCAGAACATTAAAGTCGGCGCACACTTCGGCGAGGCGCACCGTGGCGACGCCAAACACGAGCTTGAGAATATCGAGCAGATAGCCCAGATCGTTGGCCTGACGGACAAACTGCACGTCACCGCCAGACACCTGTCGCTCTTCGACAAGAAGATGACGATGTTGGCCGCCACCCTGGCGACCCATCCGCGCCTCTTGATGTTAGACGAGCCGATTGGCGGGCTGAGTCCCATCGAGATTCAGAAGAGCATTGACATCTTCAAGCGCATCAATCAGGAGTTCGGGATCACCCTCATCGTCATCGAACACCTGATGAAGGTGCTGATGAGCATGACTTCCACCATGATGATCCTCCACAATGGCGAAAGCATCTGCATCGGCACGCCGGCCGATGTGGCCTGTCACAAACAGGTGATCCAGGTCTACCTGGGAGCGGAATATGCTTAGCGTGAATCAGATTGACTTCTACTATGGCGAAGTTCAGGTGCTGCGGAACGTCTCCGTTTCCGTCGCCGAGAAAGAACTCGTCACGATGTTTGGCCCGAATGGCCACGGCAAGAGCACCCTGCTCAAGACCATCTGCGGGCTGTACCGGCCGGCGGCCGGCTCCGTGGTATACGACGGACAGACCATCAGCCAATGGCCCATCGAGAAGATCGTCCGACATGGGCTAATCTACATCCCCGAAGATCGGCACCTCTTTCCCGAGATGACGGTGTGGGAAAACCTGAAGATGGGCTCCCATAGCAGCACCGCACGGCCCAAAGAACGGCAGAACTTCGAGTATGTGTATCACCTCTTCCCGAAACTCGCCTTACTCAAGAGCCAGATCGCCAGCAGCCTCAGCGGCGGCGAAGCGCGCATGCTCGCCATCGGACGCGGGTTGATGTCCAACCCGCGCTTCCTCTGCATTGACGAGCCATCTCTCGGCCTGGCGCCGAATCTCCGCGTCGAGGTCTTCAAGGCGATCGAAGAGATTCGACAGACCGGCGTGAGCATCTTGCTGGTTGAGCAGAGCACGAGCATCGCCGCTGACTATGCCGACCGGGTGTACGTCCTGGAAGATGGCGGCATCGCCTTCAGTGGGACGCGCGAGGAAGCCCTGGGCAACGCGGCTTTCAGGGAAGTTTTCTTGGGCTTGTAAGACCCGTCTTGTCCGTCATACACAGGGAGGATGCACCGTTGGGCCTTCAGACCTTCATCAACCTGGTTCTGGCTGGACTCACCCTTGGCGGCGTCTATGTCCTCATGGCCATGGGACTCAACCTGGTCTATGGCGTCACCAAGGTCTTCAACTACGCCCAGGGGGCGTTTTTCGGCGTCGCCGGCTACATCATCTGGTACCTCTCGATCGGCGCGCTCCACTGGAACTACGCGGTCGCCATCCTGGTCGCCATCCTGCTCATGTTCGTGTTTGGCGTCCTGTTTGAAAAGGCCGTCATTCTGCCATTGCGCCGGCAACCGGGATGGGAGCTGACCGTCATCATCGTAACCCTGGGCGGCGCCCTCTTCCTGGACAACCTGACGCTGGTTACGTTTAACCCGCTGCAAAAGACGATTCCCAGCCTGTGGGAAGGCACCATCAAGCTCGGCGATTCCGCCTTCAGCCGGCACGACCTGATCATTCTGATCGTGGCCGTGGTGGTCTTGACCGCGCTCTCGCTATTCCTCAGCAAAACGCGTCTCGGCATGAGCATGCGCGCCGTCTCGCAAGACCAGACCGGCGCGCGCATCGTCGGGTTGCCCGTCAACAACCTGTACAGCCTCACCTTCGGCATCGCCGGCGCGTTATCGGCCATCGCCGCGGTCCTGCTCATTCCCCGTCAACTGCTCTACCCCGGCGTCGGTTGGACCGTGCTGATGAAAGCATTCGTGATCATCGTGCTCGGCGGCC
>CAIQJD010000901.1 GCA_903872005.1 uncultured bacterium
CATCACAGAACGCCTACTGATGTGGTCGGCCTGACGAGCGTCGTGACGGCCGTCGCCGCCGGCGAGAATCACTCTTGCGCCCTGACGGCCGCCGGCGGCGCCAAATGCTGGGGTGCGAACAATTTCGGCCAACTGGGGGACGGGACAGGCAGCACGGTTAACGCGCCTACCGATGTGGCCGGCCTTTCGAGTGGCGTGACGGCCATCGCCGCCGGCGGCTACCACGCCTGCGCTGTGACGACCGGCGGCGGGGCCAAGTGCTGGGGGTACAATGGGTACGGCCAACTGGGGGATGGGACGACGACCGACCGCAGCACGCCAGTGGCCGTCGCCGGCCTGACCAGCGGCGCGGCCGGCATTACCGCCGGCGAGTATCACACCGGCGTTGTGACCGCGGGCGGCCGGGCTATGGGTTGGGGTTGGAACGGCTACGGACAACTGGGCAACGGCGCCACGACCCAACGCAGCGCGCCCGTAGATGTGGCCGGCCTGGGAGGCAACGCGGCGACCGTCGCCGCCGGCTACTGGCACAGTTGCGCCGTGACGACGGGCGGCGGGGTCAAGTGCTGGGGGTGGAACCGGTACGGTCAATTGGGGGATGGGACGACGATGCAACGCAGCGTCCCCGGCGCGGTCACCGGCCTGACCAGCGGCGCGATTTCTGTCGCCGCCGGCCGCTATCACAGTTGCGCCCTGACGGCGAGCGGCGTCAAATGTTGGGGTGAGAACTACTGGGGGCAACTGGGTGATGGGACGGCGTCGCAACGCAAGACGCCGGTTGATGTCGTCGGCCTGACGAGCGGCGTTACGGCCATCGCCGCCGGCCAGGGCCATAGCTGCGCCCTGACAGACGCCGGCGGCGTCAAGTGCTGGGGGGACAACAGCAATGGCAAATTGGGAGACGGTACGACGACCGAGCGCCATGCGCCGGTGGATGTGAACGGCCTGACGGCCGGCGTGATCGCCATTGCCGTCGGCAACGAACATACCTGCGCCGTAACAACGAGCGGCGGGGTCAAATGCTGGGGCGCGAACTCGGTTGGTCAATTGGGCGACGGGACGACGACGGGGCATCTGGCGCCTACGGACGTGGTCGGCCTTTCGAGCGGCGTGACAGCCATTGCTGCCGGCGGATGGCACACCTGCGCCGTGATGGCCGATGGCGGGGTCAAGTGCTGGGGCTGGAACGGAGCTGGTCAACTGGGTGACGGGACGACGACGCAGCGTAATGCCCCTCACGACGTGAGCGGCCTCTCCGGCGCGACGGCCATAACTGCCGGCGGCTCTCACACCTGCGTCGTGACGTCCGATGGCGGGGTCAAGTGCTGGGGCTGGAACGGCTATGGTCAACTGGGCGATGGGACGCTGACTGAGCGCCATACTCCCGTGGATGTGGCTGGCCTGACGGACGGCGCGACGGTTGTCGCGGCCGGCGATGCGCAGACCTGTGCCGTAGCGGCCGGCGGCGTACTCAAGTGCTGGGGCTGGGACGGCTACGGCCAGCTTGGGCTGGGAACCGCGATCTATCGGGCGACGCCCGTGGATGCGGGAACGTTCTGGAAGGTCTACTTGCAGCGAATCGTGAAGGGTATCTGACTCGCTACGATAAGAGAGGGATACATTGACAGGCGACATTCGTGAGGTGGCGTGCGTTGGAGCGGGCACCATCGGTTCTTCGTGGGCTACTCTGATCGCGCGCAAGGGCTATCGCGTCAACCTGTATGATGTCACAGAGGAGCGTGTCCAGGCCGGCCTCGCTGCACTCAAGAGGAATCTGGCCGGCATGGTCGCGAGCCATATTCTGGACGCGGCCGGCGCCGAGGCTGCCCTGGACCGGGTCAACTCCACGACCAGCCTCGTCCAGGCGGTCAGCCAGGCGGATTTCGTGCAGGAGTCCGGCCCGGAACGCTATGCGATCAAGCTTGAGATCTTCGCTGAGTTGGATCGGCTGACTCGACCGGACACGATCCTATCGAGCAGCTCGTCCTTTCTGCAGATCACCGAGATCCAGAAGGCCACTACGTTTCCGGGGCGATGTGTGATCTCCCATCCGTATAACCCGCCGCACATCATTCCGCTGGTGGAGATCGTGGCCGGCGAGCAGACCGCGCCGGAGACGGTGGAACGGGACAGGCGATTCATGCTCGCCCTGGGCAAGACGCCAGTCGTGGCGCAACGGGAAGTCTACGGGTTCATCGCCAACCGGCTGCAATCCGCGCTCGTCAATGAGGCGATCTGGCTGGTGGGCAATGGGATCGCTTCGGCGACAGACGTGGATCTGGCCCTGCGAGCCGGCCCTGGGCTGCGCTGGGCATTGATGGGGCCTTTCTTGACCGGCATGCTCGCCAGTCCCGGCGGACTGCGCGAAGTCTATTTGGATAGCAAGTTCTCTGATCCGAAGACGACCGAAGCCCTGGCAAGAGACGGCGTTGAATCGGCCCCGACGCCGGAAGGGATGAATTGGCGCCGGCAGTGCGTCGCGGAGATGGAGTTGGCCCTGGCCGGCAAGGACTATGAGACGCTGCGCGACTGGCGGGATACCAAGCTCTACGAGATGCTCAAGATACTGGAATACATGGAGCCGCCGGCTGGGCCTTGAACGGTGGGGCCGGCGCTGAGAGGGCGACCGCGAAGCTGAGGATGTGCTATCCGCCGACATGGTCAGACGCGCGCCTGCGAATCGCTGTGGGAGATGCGACCGTCCTCGCGCCTGGACGGAGACTGGCATGGAAGCGCTGATAAGGCTCGACAGGAAGCTATTCGAACGCCTTCATGGGAGCGCCGGCCGGGCAACTATTCTGTCGCGGCGGGGATGGCGTGCTGTTGAGTATTGCACCGCTGTGGCATAAGAACAGCGCTGCGCCACTACTGGTAGTAGTAGTGGCGCAGCGTCGTACTAGATATAGAGCGGGAGACGGGACTTGAACCCGCGACAGCCTGCTTGGAAGGCAGGAGCTCTACCACTGAGCTACTCCCGCACAGTCGGGGCGAGAGGACTTGAACCTCCGACTTCAGCGTCCCAAACGCTGCGCGCTACCGGTCTGCGCCACGCCCCGAACGCCGGCAGTATACCCGATTTGCCCCGCCCCGTCAAGCTGCGCGGCCGGCGGTGCAGCGCTGGCTACCAGCCAAGCGTCGTCTCGGGCACGAAGCGCTCGATCATGCGCCAGCGCGCCTCGCCGCGCCGGTAATGCTCGCGCTGGTACAAAGGCAGATACAGGCCGCCTGGCCGGACGGCGATCACGTCGTTTCCCTTGCGATCCAGCGTGTAGCGATGGTGTTGGATATAGACTCGCTCCGACCGCTCGACCATCGGGAAGGTGAGCGTGACCACCTGGCCGGCGCGCACCCCGCCGGCCAGCGCATAGCGCCCTTCCCAATCCAGGGCGCGCTCCACGTCATCCACCTGACAGGTCGTCTGCTCCGGCCTGACCCATTCCGGGATACGCACCGCCAGATCACAGTCATCTTTCATCCGAATGTCGACGCGCCCTTCGTAGGGGATGTAGCTGTCTACATCGGCCCAGGGAGAAGCGCGATTGAGCAGCAGATTGACGCACAGCTTGCCGCCGGCACAGTCCAAGATGCGCTCCCAGGCCTGGTAGAGCGCCCGCGCGCCATTGCCGGTGCAGCAGGCGGTGATGGCGGTCTTGCCGGTTGAGAAGTCGTTGGCGGTGGCGTGCGCGGCGAAGCCGCCGATGTTCCGCGCCAGGACGCGCTCCGTGGTCTGATGGGAAGGATCCAGGACCGAAGGCTTGATGTCCCAGTCGCGCAGATGCGCCGGCCCCATTTCCCACAGGCTCTCGGCCCAATCGGCGCGGGTCATCTGGTTCTCGGCCAGTTGATTGCGAATCCAGCGGTCGGCGTCATCCCAGAAATCGCCCAGGCCGGCGGCCGTGAGCTTCAGCGCCAGACTGACCATATCGGCCGTGCAACAGGTCTCGCAATCCTCGAAGTCCGGCCGGCCCAAGACCTCCGGGAAGTAGCCGGTCAGGGAGTTCCCGTTCGCCCGCCCGTAGAGATAGCCGCGTACGACGAAGTCGAGGATGTCGCGGTCTCCCACTTGCAGCGCATACTCCAGCAGGGCCAGCAAGATGATCGTGTGGCCGTGGAAATGGGCATAGGAGGCCGTCCCCAGCGTCTCGGCGGCGCCGGCATCGTCGTGCGTCTGGCCCTTGATCGGCTCGTGCAGGTAGCGGCCGTTCGGCGCAAAGGGGTTGCCCCGATCCATGATCCAACGGGAGAGCTTGCGCGCCAGCGTCAAGGCCGGCTCGTAGCCGACAGAGTGGTAGAAATGCGAGAATCCTCCGATGAGGCTGGCTGTCCAGTTCGCCATGCTGTAGCCGGGGGTGTAGCGCGCATCTACGCCGGCCGGAATGGCGCCGCCCAGCCCGTACTGAATCCAGGCGAAAGAGGCATACGCGCCCTCGTCCATCGTGAGGTTGGCGACCCCATCCACGAAACGCCGGCCGGTTTCGGCCCAGAGCGGGTTGTCGGTAAGCTGATGTTGGATGGTGATGGCGTTCAGCAGCCGGCCGCTGATGCCCATTGAGAAATAGTGCTCGCCCGGCGCTTCGGGGCCAAAGCAGGAGACGTTGTGCCACGGCCGCCCCTGCTTCGGATAGTAGAGCAGGCCGTCCGGCCCTCGCATCTGGAGAATCGTCTCCATCCAGCGCCGCTCCACGTGCAGGTTCAGGTCGCTGCCGCTCGCCAGACGCATCAGCGGCAGCGTCTCCATGTATTTGCCCTGGCAATGATCGTTCCAGTCGTGCTGCATCATGGGCGGATGGGCGCGCGGGAAGATCACCCAATAGATCTCGTAGTCGGCGGCCGGGTCGGTGGGGGCGGTCAGGCCGTTGACGGCCAGGGCGGCCCGCTCTTGCAGGTCGAGGGTGTCGGGGACCAGCCGCGTGTAGCGCCGGCCCCGATACGCCGGCAGCTCGAAAGAGGGGAATTCCGGGCGGATGTAGCGGATGGGCACGCCGGCGATGGGTGGGGCGGCCGGCTCGAATGGATGGTTCATCTTCGCGACTCCTACGCAACGTTTCGGATGCCGAGAGCGCCTGCCTGACATCATCCAGCGGCATACCGCGTCTGGCGCGCTGGACTGCCGGGCTTACCAATCTTCGATTTTGCCGCGTCCCTTCTTGATCTCGCCGCGCCGGGCTTTGCCGGCCAGCCGGCGCTCGCGAGAAGCCCGGGTTGGCTGGGTGGCCCGCCGGTGTTTCTGGACGCGCAGCGCGCCGGCCACCAGGGTGCAGAAGCGTTCCACCACCTCTTCGCGATTACGCAATTGGCTGCGCTCGGAGCTGGCGACGAGATGCAGCACGCCGGCTGCGTCAATTTGGCCGGCCAGGCGTTGCAGGATACGCTGGCGCTGCCAGTCGCTCAGGCTGGGCGAGCCGGTCACATCGAAGAGCAGCTCGACGCGTGTCTCGCTTTTGTTGACGTGCTGGCCGCCGGGGCCGCTGGAGCGCGAGAAGCGAAATTGCAGCTCTTCCTCTGGGATGGAGAGCGCCGGCGTGATGCTGATGCGGTTGGGGTGGGCGGATGTCTCGTCCAAGTCCGTCTCCTAAACTTCGGAAGTCTGCAAGACTTCCGAAGTTTAGTGGCATTAACGTTCTATGTACTGTTTGCGATAGTACTCTTTATACGCGCCGCTCTTGATTGGTCGCCACCAGGCTTCGTGCTCGACGTACCACTGCACCGTCTTTTCCAGCGCCTGTTCGAAGGTATGCCGCGAGCGCCAGCCCAGGGCCTTGATCTTGTCACAGTTAATGGAGTAGCGCCGGTCGTGGCCGGGCCGGTCTTTGACGTGCTGGATCAGGCTAGCGGGTTTGCCCAGCAGGCGCAGGATGGCATGGGCCATGTCTATGTTATACGTCTCGACCTCGGTGCCCAGGTTGTAGGCTTCGCCGAGCGTGCCGCGTTGCAACACCAGGTCAATCCCTTCGCAGTGATCCATGACGAACTGATAGTCGCGCATCTGCCGGCCGTCGCCGTAAACCGGCAGCGGCAGATTGTCTATTGCATTGGTCACGAAGACCGGCACGACCTTCTCCGGGTACTGGTAGGGGCCGATGTTGTTGGAGCCGCGCGTGACCGTGACCGGCGCGCCGTAGGTGATGTGATAGGCGTGGACGAGATGCTCCGCGCCGGCTTTGCTGGCCGCGTACGGGCTGCGCGGGGCCAGCGTATCGCCCTCGCGCGACGCGCCTTCCAGCACTTCGCCGTAGACCTCGTCGGTGCTGACCTGATGGTAGCGCGCTAGTTTCAGGTCTTTGACCGCTTCGAGCAGGACATACGTGCCATAGACATCGGTGCGGATGAAGGCGTCGGCGGCCATGATTGAGCGATCCACGTGGGTCTCGGCCGCGAAGTTGACGATGGCGTCAATCTCGAACTGGCGCAGCGTTGCCCGCACCGTCTCGGCGTCGCAGATGTCGCCCTGGACGAAATGATAGCGCGGGTCGCCGGCGACGTCGGCCAGGTTCGCCAGGTTGCCGGCGTAGGTCAGCTTGTCATACACGACCACCTGATAGGCGGGATAGCGCTCCAACAGGTAATGGACGAAGTTGGAGCCGATGAAGCCGGCGCCGCCGGTGATCAGAAGGTTTCTCATAGCACTCCTTTCAACAGAAGCGGTCAGCGATCAGCAGTCGGCATTCAGCCTGAATCAGTGCGTCGCCGGCTGATGGCTGATCGCAGCCCGCAGCTTGCGGATCACCTTTTCGGGGCGGGCGTAGCGCTGCCAGTAGTAGCCGGCCCAGCGCTTGAAGCGGTTGGCCGGCGTGCGGCGTTGCGATTCCTCCAACGCCCATTGCAGGAAGGCGTAATCCTGGCCTTTGATCTTGGTCTCGGTCGGGTTGCGCCGATACTGGTCGTGGCTGGTGATCAGCGACAGGTCATGCTCCACGCAGTAGTCATACAGGTCGCTGCCGGGGTGCGGGGTGTAGAAAGCCGGGCTGAAGTAGTCCGGGTCCAGCTCTTTCAACATGGAGATGGTGTCGCGCACCTCGTCCTGGGTCTCGGTGGGGATGCCCAGCATGTAGTTGGCCCAGATCTTGACGCCATACTGTTTGCACAGCCGGCCGGCTCGCAGGTTGATGTCGCGCGTCGTACCCTTCCGCAAGAAGCGCAGCACGCGGTCACTGCCGCTTTCGAAGCCGATGAAGTAGCCCTTCAGGCCGGCGTCAGCCATCAGCTTGACCATCGGCTCATTCTTGACCAGGATGTCGGCGCGGCTCTGGCAGAAGAAGGGCTGGGTGAAGCCGGCGGCCGTGTATTCGCGGCAGAACTCCGTGACCCAGTCACGATCTTCGGTCAGGCAGTCGTCATGGAACATGAAGCTGGCGAAATGGTAGCGCTCGCGCAGCGCTTGCAGCTCGCTGATGATACTGGGGACGGAACGCCGGCGCACTTTGCGCCCGAAAATGGTGCGCTCGGCCGGCTGGCAGAAGTTGCAGTTGTACTTGCAGCCGCGGCCAGCGATGATCGTCAAGAAGGGCGGCGGCAGCTCGGCCAAGAAGGGGACTTCGGGCGAATCGGAGGCGTAGCCATGCGCGCGCCATTCGTTGAGGAAGAGGTCGCGATCCGGGAAGGGGAGTGCGTCCAGGTTGGGCGGCAGGCCCAGCATGACGCGTTCGGCCGGCCGCCGGCCGGCTTGCAGCTCGCCCAGCAGCCAGGGGAAGGTGACTTCGCCCTCGTGGGTGATGACGTAGTCCACGTTCGGGTTGGCGGCGACTTCTTCGGGAGCCAGGGTCGGGTGCGGCCCGCCCAGGATGGTCACGACGCCCGGTTGCACCCGCTTGGCGACTTCCATGGCCTGGTTGGCCGGGTTGAAGTCCACGCTCATCATGGTCACGCCCAAGACGTCTGGCCGGCGCGCCGCGATCTCGGCGGCGAAGGCATCCCAGCCGGCCAGGGCGCGCAGGTCAATCAGGTCAATCTCGAAGCCCTGGGCTTTGGCTGCCGAGCTGAGGTGGGCCAGTCCGTGGCTCACCCAGCCGGCTTCCATGCCGTGGGCCAGAGAGTTGAAGCCCATGCCGGCGATGCCGGGGTAGACTAGGGTCGTTTTCAAGCGTTCCTCCGCACGATCAGACCCGTGAGACC
>CAIQJD010000902.1 GCA_903872005.1 uncultured bacterium
CAGCGAGAGTGCCATGATCACCGGATAGTCGCGATTGTAGATAGCGAGAGTCAACTGATTGCCGATGCCCGGAATACGGAAAATCGTCTCGATGAAAAAAGCGCCCGTAATCATGGTGGCAATCATCGGGCCAATCACAGTAAGTAGCGGGATCATCGCATTCTTGAAGGCGTGCCGCAGGATAACCGCGCTCGTTCGCAGTCCTTTGGCATAGGCGGTGCGCACGTAGTCGGCGCGCAGGCTCTCCAGCAGGCTGGATCGCGTGTAGCGTGCGATGGTCGCCGATGGGCCTAAGGCCCAGGCGATCACCGGCATGATGAACTGCTTGGGCTCCCCCCAACCGCCGGTCGGCAGCCACTTGAGCTGCACCGCGAAGACGATGATCAGGAGAATAGCAACCACAAAAGTAGGCATCACGATATTGGTGACCACCGCCACCGATGTGAAATAGTCAAGCCAACTGTTCGGCTTGAGCGCGGCGAGGATGCCCATGACCAACCCGACGACCAATGAGACGCTGAACGTCACCATAGCCAATTGAATCGTCACCGGCCACGACCGGCGCAAGAACTCCAGCACCGGCTCTCCATAGCGGAAAGAAATCCCCAGATCGCCCTGCACGAGCCGGATCATGTACCTCATATACTGCACGTAGATCGGCTTGTCCAGACCGTACTTCTCCATCAGCGTCTGCCGCACCGATTCCGGCACGGGCATCTCCTGTTTCTGTGCCGTGTCGAATGGGCCGCCTGGCACCGCGTGCATCATCACGAACGTAATGATGGACACGGCAAGCAAGACACCGATGATGCCGAGGAAGCGACTGAGGACGTAGCGCGCCATAGCTGGGACTCCTCTTTTGCAGATGGGGGCCGGCTTGCGCCGGCCCCCTGCGCACACTTACTTATCCGCGACTACTTCTTGATGTAGAGGTCGCTCCACATCATCTGGTAGTGCGCGCGGATGCCGACGTTCTTGGCGACCTTCAGACCGCCAATGTTCGTCTTCCAGACTTCGCCTTGCACCGGGTTGCCGATGAAGACGCCGCCAACGTCCGAGATGAGGATCTTCTCGGCTTCGTTGTACATCGCGCAGCGCTTGGTCTTGTCCAGCTCACCGCGAGCCGTATTGACCAGGTCATTGAACTTCTCGTTCTTCCACGGGTGGCGGGTCTGAGCGGTCCACCAATCCATGAAGTTGGTCGGGTCCGAGTAGTCCTGCGCCCACTGGATCAGGCCCAAAGGAACTTCGTACTTGCCGAGAGCCGCCATGTAGACGGAGCGCTCGACATCCTTGGGCGTGACGGTGATGCCCAGGTTGTCCTTGAGCATGCGCTGGATGGCTTCGCCTTCGGTCACGATCTGGCCCTGGCGGGTCCACATTTCGAGGGCGGGGAAGCCCTTGCCATCGGGATAGCCGGCTTCGGCCATCAAACTCTTCGCCAATGCCGGGTCGTAGGCCTGAATCTTCTGGATCGCGGGGTCGTTCTGCTGGCTGCAAGGCACAACCGGCGGAATCATGGCATAGGCCGGGCTTTCCAGGCCTTGCATGACGTTCTCCGAGATGGACTTGCGATCAATCGCGTGGCTGAACGCCTGGCGCACCTTCAAGTTGTCGAACGGCGCCTTCTGCA
The DNA here is from genome assembly GCA_903872005.1 of uncultured bacterium. The sequence continues at coordinate 1,634 of CAIQJD010000902.1, forward strand.
GCGGGAAGTGCATGTAGTAGGTCACCGGCATGGACATCGTCTCGACCTGGCCCTTCAGGCTCGTGTCGGCCAACGCTTCCTTGAGGGTCGCGCCGGAGAAGATGGTCCAGTCAATTTCGCCGGCCTTGTACATCTGCATGTACAGCGAGGGCGGAGCGGCCTGCGGCACGAAGACCTGGATGATCTGCTCAAGCTTGGGCTTCGCCGGGCCGTCGTACTTCGGGTTCGGAACGTAGACGACATTCTTGCCCTTGTTCCACTCTTTGACCATGTACGGGCCGTTGCTCAACACGTTCTTCGGATCGGCCGCCCAGTTCTCGCCGGCTTTCTCGATGATGTGCTTCGGCGCGATGGTGGCGATGAAGCCGACGATCTGCGTCATGTACGGGATGGGCTTCGCCGTCTTGATCAACAGCGTGTAGTCATCCTTCTTGCTGACGCCCAACTTGGTGATGTCGGTTTCCTTCTTGGTGTAGATCGCTTCGGCGTTCTCGATGCCATAGTAGAACCAGCCGTACGGGTTGGCCGTCGCCGGATCCATCATGCGGCGGATCGAGTAGACCCAGTCATCAGCCGTGACCGGGGTGCCATCGCTCCACTTCGCCGTCTTGCGCAGATAGAACGTCCAGGTCAGGCCGTCGGCAGAGGTTTCCCACTTCTCGGCGGCGCCAGGATAAGCCTGGAAGTCGTAGTCGAGCCAGACCAGCGGCTCCAGAGCGTAGCCTTCGAGGCCGGAGCTTTCGTAGATGTTCTTGGTGGCGTCGAAATGCTTGCCTTCGATGCCGGCATAGCGGAAGATCTGCTTGTCAGCCGCAGCGGCGTCGGTCGGCAGCGTCACGCCAACGGAGTTCTTCGCCGCTTCCGGCACCTTGGTCGGCGGAACGGCGGTGTTGGTGGCAGCCGGCGCCTTGGTCGGCGCTTGGGTCGGGGCCGGCGCCTGGGTCGGCGCTTGCGTCGCGGCCGGGGCCTTGGTCGGCGCGGCCGTGGGGGCCGGCGTCGCCGTGGGGGCGCAGGCCGTCAACAGCACAGACAGGATGACCAGCACGGCAACGATCATCTTCACACTTTTCTGCGACATTCTCTCTTTTCTCCTTAGCACTGGATAGCTCATGGTACGCACATTGAAATCCGTATCACAGCCTTGGGCAAATCGAACGCCACATCCCCCCTTTCCATAGACAACCTATACAACAAGCAATCTGCAACCGAAAGTAGACCACACAAGGGGTAATATTCCTGGTAACGCGCACAACAGAGAACCAGCGCGCCTCAACCCACCAACCCATTCATCGCCCGCTGGACACGCTGCTCCAGATCAGACAAATGCGCCAGCATCGCGGCTTTGCCTTCCTCCACGTCGCGCTGCGCCAAAGCGTCCACGATACGCAGATGCTTGGCGACATACTCCTGATGCAAGGCGCTGGAATCAACGGCAGGAAAGCCGGCCATCCCCAACTGCTCCGGGATGCGAAACACGGTGATCGGATCGAGCAAATCCTTGAGGATACGGTTGCCGGTGGAATATGCCATTAGGCGATGAAACTGCGTGTGCAGGGCATGCCCCTGCGCCTGGTCTTGCAGGTAGATGAGGCTATACTCAACGATCAAGGCGCGCATCGCGGCGATCTGCTCCTCCGTCGCTCGCTCGACCGCCTGCTCCACCACCATCAGTTCCAGCCCGCGCCGGATGACATACAACTCCCAAGGGGAATAGTCGCCGCGCCGCAGCGAAATGGCAAGGGCCTCAGCCAGCCGCTCGCGGCCGCTTTCCGTGACGAAGGTCCCCACGCCATGCCGCACATGCACCAGCCCCTTGGTCGCCAGCACCCGCACCGCATCGCGCACTACCGCCCGGCTGACCTCCAACTGCGAAGCCAGCTCATTCTCAGTCGGCAAAGTCTCGCCCGGCGCGAACTCGCCGCGCACGATCATCTCTTCAAGGCGATCGGCGATAGTTTCGTGCAGGCGTTGGCGCTTGACTGGCTGAAAGGCTTCGCGATTCACCGCATCGTCTCCCGGCTGACCGTCGAGCTTGACTCAGGCCGATGACTCAATGGATAGCTCATTAAGTCATCATACAACTGACCCTAGTATAGCACGGGGGCGGCCTCTTGTCAACCGGCAACGATCCCCGCTCCCGCATATCGCCACCCCACAAACCCGCATCGCCGGCCAGGTTGCCGCACTTTTGCCGCAATTTTCTGACCGCCCTACGCAACTTCCGCCGGCCATCCCGGTATATGATATAATCAAGCTGACCAGAGGTAGGAGTGCGTACCATGCGCGAACGAATCTACATCGCCGACGACGAGCCGAACATCCGGGATGTCGTCAAGACCTTCCTGGAGAGCGAGGGGTATCGCGTGGCCGCCTTCGAGAACGGCGACCGGCTGCTCGCTGCTTTTCGCGAATCCCCTTGCGATCTGGTGATCCTCGATATCATGATGCCCGGATCGAGCGGGTTCACGATTTGCGCGGAGCTGCGTAAGATCAGCGCCGTGCCGATCATCATGCTCACGGCACGCGATAGCGATCTGGACTACGCGGCCGGCATCAACCTGGGCAGCGACGACTATTTCACCAAGCCCTTCTCGGCGCTGGCTCTGGTCATGCGTATCAAAGCCATATTTCGCCGCATCGAGCTGGACCGGACGGTGCAGGAATCGCCGGCGCCGCGCGCCCTGGCCTTTGGGGGTCTGGAGATTGACGTGCGGAACAAGACGGCAACCCTGAACGGCGCGCCTTTCGAGATGACCCCGAACGAGTACAGCCTGCTCTGCTATCTCATGGAAAACAAGGACCGGGCGATATCGCGCGACGAGCTGCTCAACAAAGTCTGGGGCTACGACAGCGAGGTCGAGACGCGCGCCTCGGACGACACCGTGCGCCGGCTGCGGAAAAAGCTGGCCGGCAGCCGGATCGTGATCGAGACCGTCTGGGGCTTCGGCTTCCGGCTGAAACAAGGTGAACCCCATGCCTGACTGGCGCGCATTCAAGGTAAGCATACGCACCAGGATCATGGTGCTCGTTCTAATCATCATTGCCGTCACCTTCGCGGCGATCCTCGGCGTCTTCAACGTCCTCGTGAATGAGTACATCAGAAACAGCGTCCACGAACAACTGCAAGGCGCGACCGAAACGGCAGGCGCAGGCGAAAAATCCCAGGCGCCGCCGAATGATCAACCGCCGCCAGGAGCGGACGCCGGCGCGGCGCCCAATATTCGCAAGCCGCCTCGGGGCAGGGTGGGGCAAGCAGAAACCATCGTTGTCTCCGCAGACTACACGCTCATCTTCCCCGACGCGGGCATGGCATTCTTGCCCAACTACGATGAGAGCAAGAACCTGGCCGCTCAACTGGCAACCGATCAAATTGATCTGCGTAGCGCCGAAGTGGTGCGCCTGGATACCGGCGAGCGGGAATACTACTGCGTATCCATCGCAACGACGACCGGGAACTCCGCCGGCCAGGAGTTCGTGATCTACTATGTGGATATGACCACCATCGCCTCCTTCGCAGCGCGCATCAACATCGTCCTGCTCATCGTCATGGGCATCGTGGGAGGGTTGGCGGCCGTCAGTGTGGCCTTCCTGGCAGATCGCATCGCTCGCCCGATCCGCGAGCTGACGCAGGTCGCGGCGCGCATCGGCGAAGGAGATTTCTCGCGCAGCAGCGCAGACTATCGGGACATCGAGCTTGCCAATCTGGCGAGCAGCATGAACCGGTCGGCCGGCCAACTGGAAGCATACGACAAAGAGCAGAAGACCTTCTTCCAAAACGTCTCCCACGAGCTGAGGACGCCTCTACAGGTCATCAAGTGCAACGCCGAAGGCATCGAACACGGCATCCTCGACGTAGTGAAAGCGAGCCGGGTGATTCTCACGGAAACCGACCGGCTGAGCGAGATGGTCGAAGACCTGCTCTATCTTTCCCGCGTGGACAATATCACGAAGAGCAGCCGCTGGGCGGAGTGCGACCTGCGGGAGCTGCTTTCCAATGCCGCAGAGCGCCAGCGCGGCCTGGCCGCCCAACGCGGCATCCAGTTCGAAATTGACTTCGACGACGAGCCGGCGAATCTGCTGTGCGATGAGAAAAGCATCAACCGCGCCTTCTCCAACCTCATGTCGAACGCGATCCGGTATGCGCGCGCCAGGATCACCCTGGCATGTCACGTCGCCGACCAAGGGATCCGCGTATCGGTGGCCGATGATGGCCCAGGGATCTCGGCCGAAGATCTGCCGCACGTCTTTGACCGGTTCTACCACGGCGCCGGCGGCTTGCATGGCATCGGTCTCTCCATCGTCAAGGCTGTCGTGAAACAGCATCAGGGCAGCATTGAGGCCAGGAACACGGAGACCGGCACGGTCTTCACGATTATCTTCTGAAAACTCCGCAAGTACGCGCGCGGCGACGCCCATCTCCCCGGCAACGGCGAGATGCGGCGTCGCTCATCTATTCACGGACGCGCGCAGCACATCTCGTAGGGGACTACCCCGCTTGCCGCATTTCTGCGTAATTTCTGCGGCCTCCCTTCGGTGATTTGTGCGCCCAGTCGGCTGTATAATCTCGGTAGAAATCAGGAACGAACGGGCAATGACCCGCCGGCAAGGACTGGAGAACGGACATGAGCGAGTTGGTGTACCGCAGCGAACTGAAGCACGTGATCGCTTGTGCGGATGGTCTGATCATCAAGAGCCGGCTGGCGCACGCGCTGCGCCGTGACCCGAATGCCGGCCCAGACGGCAGCTACCACGTCCGAAGCCTGTATTTCGATACGCCAGATGACCGGGCGTATCACGACAAGGTGGACGGCGTGCCGATGCGAGAGAAGTTCCGCATCCGCTTCTACAATCTTGATCCGCGTTTCATCCGCCTGGAGAAGAAGATCAAGCGCAACGGCGGGGGCGCCAAGCTGATGGCCCGCCTGAGCCAGGCCGAGACGCGCCAGATCATGGACGGAGAGATCGGGTTCATGCGTGATTCGGAACAGGCGCTACTGCGGGAGTTCTACGTGCGGATGAGGGCCGAACGACTGCTGCCCAGGACGGTGGTGGACTATCGGCGCACGGCGTACCTGTGCGCGGCCGGCAACGTGCGTGTGACGCTGGACAGCGACATCCGGGCCTCGGTGAGTTCTCTGGACATCTTCGACGCTGAACTGCCGACCGCATCGGCCTTTGACGCCAACAAGTGCATCCTGGAAGTGAAGTTCGACGGATTCCTACCCGAATACATCCAGGAACTGATTCAGCTCAACAAGTGCTCGGCTACGGCGGCGTCCAAATACACGGCCTGCCGTATCTACATGTAATCTCGGACACCACCCATTGATCGCAGCCTGCACGGCAAGGAGAGGAAACCATGACATTCGCTGACATCTTCAAGTCGAGTTTTCTGGAAACAGCACGGGCGTTCTCATTGACCGACTCAGTCATCGCTCTGGCAGCCGCTTTTCTGATCGGCATGTTCATCTTCTGGATCTACAAGCGGACCTTCGCCGGCGTGATGTACTCACGGCCATTCAACATCTCGCTGGTTGCCCTGACCATGCTGACCACCTTCGTCATCCTGGCGGTCACATCCAACATCATCATCTCCCTCGGCATGGTGGGCGCGCTCTCCATCGTGCGGTTCCGCACGGCGATCAAAGACCCGATGGACTTGGTCTTCCTGTTCTGGGCCATTGGAGCCGGCATCGTATTGGGAGCAGGGCTGATCCTGCTGGCGGCGCTTGGCTCATTGATCATCGGCGGTATGCTCATCGCCTTCGTCAGCCGAACAGCGCAGGAAACCCCGTACATGGTGGTCGTCCATTGCGATGACGAGGCCGCCGAAGCCCGAGCCGTAGAGGTGATGAAGAAGAACCTCGGCAAGTACCGCCTGAAATCCAAGACGGTGGCGGCCGGCAAGGGCATCGAGCTGGTATCGGAGACGCGCTTGAAAGGCAATGAGACCCAATTCGTCAACGAGATGTCCGCCATCGCCGGGGTCACGAACGTCGTCCTGGTGAGCTACAATGCGGAGTATGCGTCCTAAAGGCGCACCCTCGAAACAGGCAAGCAAGCACTTATTATCTGATGATGGAGGCTACTATGAAACCGATCAAACGGACTCTTACAGGAATGGTGGCAGCGGCGGCGCTATGCGGCATGCTGCTCACGGGATGCGGCAGCGCACCAGTCGTTTCGGCCGCCAGTCAGGCGGCGAGCCTGACCGTCGCCAAGGCAGTCGCTGCGGCGCCGGCGGTCAGCGTGCAAGTGGTTGAGGCAACGGACATCGCGCAGGAGGATGTCACCGACGCCACGCTGATCACTCTGGGGGATACGATTACCGTGGCCGGGGCGGGCGCAGTCGTGGATCAGAACACCGTCACGATCATCGCCGGCGGCGCGTACCGCATCAGCGGCGAGCTGCGGGACGGCCAGGTCATCGTCAACTCGGCGGACAAGGAGACGGTCAGGCTGATCCTGGATGGAG
>CAIQJD010000903.1 GCA_903872005.1 uncultured bacterium
ATGGCATACTGGATCACGCAGCCGCAATCCTGTCGTTGATCACCGCCGCGCCACCGGGCGTTGTAGTAGATGAACAGGCGGCTGACGTCATAGGCAGGGTGGTTATCGTCTTGAAGCCGGCCGACCAGGTACTCGTAGGCGCCCGCAACGGCATTGGCGGCGCATGAGTTTGTCGCTCCCTGGTTCTCGACCTTCGTCATAAGCCGGCGCAGATCAACCCGCGCCGGAACCTTCTGTTTCTGGCCGCCAGCGCCGTACTGCTTGGCTTGTGGCTGGGCCGACATGTAGAGATAGCCTCGCGTGAACCCCGAATCCTGTCGTGAAGGCGTCATCTATCTCCCCCTCATCTTATTGATTGGCAAATATCCGTCTGATGGCCCACCCTGGCCCACCCTGCTCAACGCCGGCCCCGGCCGCGCAGCCGCCACACGACCGCCCCGCCCACCAGCGCGCCGACGATGAAAGGCGCGATGCCGGCCGGCAGGGATGTCGGGATGGACGCGCCCGGCAACGTCTCTCCGCCCGTTGCCGGGGTCAGCAAGATCACGGCCAGGCTGAGCGCCAACAGGGCGACGGCTACGCCGGCCAATGGCGCCCAGCGCGGGCCAAGGTAGCCCCGCCTGGGGCGCGCAAGCGGCGCCGGCCGCTGCGGGGCGGCGCGCCCCACAGCGGCGTCGCGCTGTTCGAGCATGAAGGCGCTGGCCTGTTCCATGTTGCTGACCCCGCGCTGCGCCTTACTCTGGACGTGGCGTACCGTGCCGCGCCACATCCCCGGCGCTTCTTGCCAGAAGCGCACGACGAACGATTGGGGGGACGGGTCGCCAGGAAGGTTCTCGTTGCTCATCATCGCCTCGCCGCGCATCAAGGGCGCGGTCTATAGCCCGCCGCCGCCCTGCAGGGCGCGGCCTATGGTTGCCAGTGCATTTTCGAACCTGGCTCCAAGCCTGGCGAAATGGTCTGCCAGGGTGATCTGCGGCGCATAGATGCTGCTCAGGGGCGCGTGGTAGAGCGCCTGAAAAGCCGCTTGCACCTCTGGCGTATCCAGGCCCAGGCTGCGCCGAATGCCCGGGACGATGCCGGCCGTGAAATGGTATTTCTGCGCCAGCAGCCGCGCCGTGGCGGCGCGCAGTTGCGGGGCCGGCGGCACGCCAACGCGCCAGTCCTCGGCATACCGCTCAATCTCCCAGATGTTGGGGTGCGCTTTGCCCTGGCGCGCCAGCTTGAGCGCGCCGATGGCATCGCGCATGTCGGCATTGCCGGGCGCTTCATCCGCGGTATCGGCGACGAAGTAGGTGGACCACATGCCGGCTTCCAACGCCGGGCTGGACATGACCAGGATGGCCTGCAAGCGCATCACATGCCGCATCGTCTCGCACTCGATCAGGAATAGCAGTAGACTGGCGCGCCTTTCGGGCAGGCCCCGTAGCGTCTCGGCGCGGGTGAACAACTCGTCAGATGATGTTGTTGGATTCACGACAACGTCTCCTGTCTGTACAAGGTTGATCGGATAGCCAGGGCGCGACGCCGGCGTCGCCGTATGTGCCTTGACCCCGACCCTATGCTATGACACATGAGCGATAGTCTCCCATCTGCGCGAGTCGTTCCAGCGATTCTCGTTGCCGATTGCCTTCACTTTACACCGGCCGCGTGTCACGCCGCGTGTCAACGCAGATGTTCTGGAAAATCTTTCAACGCCGCGTGACGGCGATCATCGTGCGCCAGGTCAGCTTCTCGAAGTAGAACGCGTCGAACCACATCCAGTAGAAGCGATTGGCGTTCACGACGCTGTAGCCGTCCCGATGGTCGTCGTAGCGGTCGTAGGGATCGGCCAGGATCAGCACGTCATCCCAGGGGTCGGCGTTCTGCCGGTCGTCGTAGCCGACGGCAATGGCCCAATTGCCGCCAATGTCAATCCACTCGACCAGGGTGGGGATGCCCTGGCGAATGTTCTCGCGCAACTGTTTCAGCGCCGACCCGTCCCTCTTCTCTTCAAAGGAGAGCGTTGCCGATAGCCCGTTCTTTTCGAGCCAGGCGACCATCTCCGCCGGCCGGGCGCCGGGTTGGGCGGCGCTGAAGTCGCGCGTGCCGGCCTCCTGGGCAATACGCAGCTCGGTTGCCGCGTCGGCGGCGATGCCGGGCAGCTTGTAGAAGCGGGCGATGGAGAGGAGCGCGGCCGGCCCGGCCGTGTATTCGGTGGTCTGTTGATAGCCGGCCAGGCCGGGGATGAAGTCCACGCCGGCCGTTGCGGCCAGGGCAGCCGCATCCACGGCCGGGAACCAGGCGAAGCGCGGCGCAGCAGCCGGCCGGCGCGCCGGCCCCCACAGGTGCAGGGCGATGACGATCACTACCAGCAGCGCGCCGGCAAGGGCGAGCAGGATGAGGGCGCGCCGGCGCGGCGTGCGGCCGCGCGTGGGGTCTGGTTCCATACTTCTCACTCCTTGTGGACGAAAGATGCTGTCAACAGGTTTGGACTGCGGAGGCGCGCCTCCGCAGTCCAAACGGGCGTGTGGCGGATGGGCGCGGCTAACGCCGCTTGATCATCGGCATGAAGGCGTGGCGCATCGTCGCGCCTTGCGCGCCCAGCAGGGCGAATTCGCCGAAGTGACAGACGCCGACGGAGATCTGGCCGGCCACGCTGCGGTTGTAGGCGCTATTCGGCGCGCACTCCGTGGCCGCGTCGATCCAGCGCGCGCCGGCGGCGTCCCAGCGATAGATCTTCAGGCTGCTGGCCGGCACGTTGGCCGGCAGCGCGGCGTAGCTCAGGGTCAGGGTCATCGGGACGGCGCTGTGGAAGTCGGCCGGCTGCCAGTCTTCGCCCTGGGCCACCCAGGCCCGCAGGCTGAAGTTGCGCCCGGCCACGTAAGCGCCCCCGCCGGGCGCTGTCGCGGGGATGTCCTTCAGATACTCGTATTCGATCACCGTGTCGGTATAGACGGCCCGCGCCGGCGCGTCCAGGCTGGCGATTTGGCCGGCATAGCTGTTCGTCAGGTGCGCGACCTGCTGCGAGCCGGCGACGTACTCGATGTACTCGCTGGAGAGGTTGCCGACCCGAATGGTGATCGCATCGCTGGCCGATAGGCCGGCGCTGTTGGTCACGCGGGCGGTGATGACGTGCTCGCCCTGGGCCAGACCGCCGGCGATGATGTAGCTGCCGCTCCCCAACGCGCCGCCGATGCTGGAGCTCCACTGAATCTGGCTGTCGGCGAGGGTCTCGTCTTGCAGGTCAAGGGCTTCGACTTCCAGCTCGACTTCGTCGCCCAGCTCATAGTCATAGCCCCAGGCCGGCTCCTGCATGTAGATTTCCGGGGCCTTGAAGGGCACCTGGAACTCGACACTTTCGGCGCGGCCGGCCAGGATGCCATCGCTGGCGGTGACGCGGATTCTGGCATGCGCGCCGCCGGGCAGCTCGCTGAAATCGTCGGCCCACTGCATCTCGGTCAGGTCCGAGGCCAGCGCCCACCAGGGAGAAGCCGGCTTGGTCACATCGGCGTTGTATTCCACCGTGTAGTAGAGATCATCGCCATCGGCGTCGCTGGCGCTCCAGGTGATGGTGTAGGGGCCATTGTACGAGCCGCCGGTCGCGGGCGCGACGGCGCTGACGACCGGCGCGTGGGCGCTGACGGTCACTTCGTCCAACAACTCCGTATTCTTGAAGATCTGGAAGCGGGTGATGCCGGCCGGAAAGGGCATGACGCCCTCGAAGGGCACTTCGGCGAGATCGTGCGTCGGGCTGCCCCGGGAGGCCGGCGGGCTAACCTGGACATCCAGGGTGCGGGTGATGACGATGGCGTCGCCGGCCAGGCCGGCGATCCAGTACGGGCCGTGGGCCGGCGCGTCTTCTACGATGCTATCCTCAAAGGTTTCCCACACGCCCCGTTGCACTGTGCCCGTCGCCGGCTGGATATAGCCGAAGTAGTAGAGCAGGCGTTGGTCGGCCTGGGCGGTCGCCGGCGCCGGCGCCGGCGGGAGCTTATCGAACAGCCAATCGTAGACCCACTTGGAGGTCCAGGCGTCTTTCATCTCCATGGCCGAACCCATGTAGTCAGCCATCATCGGCAGGACGCCGCGCCCGCCGATTTCGTACATATTGTCGGTCTCGCCGACGACGATGGTATCGTACGCGGCGTGCTTGGTCTCGGTGCAGGCGGCGTAGCCGGTTTCGCCTTCCCACAGGTTGCCAGTGATGCCGGTGTAGGCCGGATTGGCGCTGCAACGGATCGAGCCGCCGTTGTAGGTATCGCCGATGCCGTAAACGTGGGCGATCTCGTGGGCCACGGTGGCCGGCGCGTCGGCGTCCGTTTCAACGACGATATTGGTGGGCTTGCCGTAAGTGAACCCTTGCAGCTCGCCGCCTCCGGGGGTGGGGATGCGCTTGTTGATGAACCCCACGATCAGGTCATAGCAGCCCGGCCCTTTTGGGTCGGCCTGGCACGTAGCCGGCATCAGGTTCGTCAGCGCTTCCCAGACGGCGCGCTGCGCGGTGTCGTTCACCAGATCGTACTTGCTGCAATCGGAGAAGTCGAACTCCTCGCGCGTGGTCCAGACTAGATTGCCGGCCGCCACCGGATAGACCGCTTCGGTGAATTTGTCGAACTGCTTCCATTTGTCATCGGGCACCGAGGCGACCTCCCCGCCGATACAGGTTTTCACCGGCACAGCCAGGACGTTGAGCTTGGCCCGCTCCTGGAAGGTATAGGCTGTCCCCTCGGTGCTCAAGGTAGCCGCGTTGACTTTCACATTGAACACGTAGCTGCCGGCCGCCCAGTTGCCGCAATCCGCCATACTGGGGCAGAGGAACTCGACGATCTTCACGGGCCGGTCAGAGGATTTGGCGGCCAGGCGCGCCGCCTCAGCGCCATCGCGGGAGACGACCGCGACGGTGTTCTCGATATTTGTGTCCAGCGTGACTTCTTCATTCAGGAAGGCGCGGATGACAGTGGGCTTGCCGGCAACGAACTTGAGATTGTTCTCCTTCTGTACGCCGACGCCCTGGTTGACTTCGATCTTCTCGATCTGCAACGCTTGGCCTTGAGAGGTCATCGCATCCGTTGTCGGATACGACACGGATGCCCCGATGCTGGTAGACAGACTGATGGTCAAGAGGGCTATCACCAACAGCCCCCCCATGATGATACGTAACGTGGCTTTCATCGTATTCGCTTGCTCCTTTGCATCTTTCCCGCATCTCTGCTGTGTGCGATGGGACAACGCGGTGTTGTGGCGCCGGCCGGCCGGGTGCAGCGCCGGCGCTCTCCACTAGTTATGGCTTGGTATTGGGCAGGTAGTTCGGCGCCCAGGTCCAGAACGCGGAGACTTCTTCGCACGGTCTCTGCACCATCCACGGATGGGCCGAGTTGTCCACGCTAGTCATGCACATCTGACTGTTCACATTCTGGAGCTTGATGCCCTCTCCCGTGACCTGGTCCAGGAAGCCCAGGCCCAGGATGTTCCAGTTCAGGTTGGGCGCGCCTCTGATGCATTGAAAAGTGGTGATCGTGCCGCCATTTGTCTTGGATGCGCCCTCCACGTCAAGACAAACTTCTTCGCCCAGTGGCGACGCTTTGGCTATGATGTAGCTTTGCCCATCCGTCATGTATTTCCATTGCTGCGTCCCCGGATTGGAGGAATCGCACTCCCAGAGGCGGACCTGGTACTTGCCCGCCTG
>CAIQJD010000904.1 GCA_903872005.1 uncultured bacterium
GCAACGTCCTGCGCTTCAAGCACATGGCCGTGAAGACGGGGAAATCCTACGTCCATTGGATTCGCCGCTTCGCGTTCTGGTGCAAGGATCACTCGGCCGGCAGCCACGAAGACAAGGTACGCGGTTTCCTGACGCACTTGGCGCGCGAGCGCGACGTGTCGGCCTCGACGCAGAATCAGGCGTTGAACGCGATCGTCTTCCTCTACAAGCAGGTTCTACAGGAGGATGTCGGTGACTTCTCCGGCTTCCATCCCGCACGCCAGCCGCGCCGGTTGCCGACCGTTCTGTCACGCGACGAGGTATCTGCGCTTCTAGGTCACTTGAGCGGAATGCACTGGATGATCGGCGCCCTGCTCTACGGGTCCGGCCTGCGCCTGGCTGAAGCCTTGTCGCTGCGGGTCAAGGATATCGACTTCGGTCGGCACATCATCATGGTGCGCGACGGCAAAGGCGCGAAGGACCGCGCCGTCATGTTGCCGTCGTCGGTCGCCGAGCCGCTGCGCCATCACATCGAGGACGTGAAGCGAATGCACGCGCAGGACTTGGCCGGCGGCTACGGGTCGGTCTACCTGCCGCACGCGCTGGAGCGTAAGTATCCGCGCGCGGCCTATGAGTTCGGCTGGCAATACGTGTTCCCGGCGTCGAAGCTGGGGCCATGCCCGAGGACCGGCGAGATTCGCCGGCATCACATTCACGACTCGGCGGTATCGAAGGCACTCAAGGCGGCGCGGAAGGCCGCGAAGATCGCCAAGCACGCCGGAGCCCACACGCTGCGGCATTCCTTCGCCACGCATCTGCTTGAGAGCGGGACAGGCATCCGGACGATTCAGGAACTGCTCGGGCATGCTGATGTCAGCACCACGCAGATTTACACCCATGTCGCGATCAAAGGTGCGGCCGGTGTGGCGAGTCCGCTGGAATCGTTGAGGGCGGCATGACAGAGCGCGCCCAGCATATCCACAGCGCCCGCGTCTATCTCGCGGAAGCTCGCAGGCGGCGCGGACAATCCTTCGCCTTCGTGCTGCTGGAATGGGCAGGAAACGCACGGCGCCGGGCGATGGCGGCAACGGTGCAGAGGGAGCTGTTCTGATCATGTTCCTCGACGCCGACGAACTGAAAGCCCTGACCGGATACGCCCAGCGCGCCCGGCAGATTGCGCAGCTTCGGCAGATGGGTATAGCATTCTGGATCAATGGCGCCGGTCGCCCGGTTGTCCCGAGGGCAACCATCGAAGGTAGCAAGGCCGCGCCGCAACCCGCAAAGACATGGGAACCAGCATGGGCCGGAGGCCAACGGTGAACGCCAATCTCCCCCCGCGCATGAGAGCGCGCCGGCAGAAGTCCGGCCGCGTGTTCTACTACTTCGACACTGGCCTGACGCCGCGCAAGGAAATTCCGCTCGGCAGCGATTACGTTCTCGCCGTCCAGCAATGGGCGAAGCTGAACACCTGTGCGCCGCCCGTCCTTCCGACAGTTGGCTATGCCATCACCCGCTACCTTGTCAGCCAGGACTATGCGCGCCTCGCCACCGGCACCCAGGCAGATTACGGCTATGCGCTCGACCAGCTACGCGAGCATTTCGGACCGGCCCCACTTGATCAGGTGCGCCCGACCCATATCACGCAATACCTTGAGAAGCGGAGCGCCGAAACGCGCCATAGGGCGCTCAGGGAGGTTTCCGTCCTTGGGATGGTCTATCGGTTCGCCCGCGCCCA
>CAIQJD010000905.1 GCA_903872005.1 uncultured bacterium
GCGGGGCACGCGAGCAAGGATTGGCCGTCGAACACGAACTCAGCTACCTGCGCGAGTTCGATCACATCACCCTGGCCAGGATACGCCTGGCCGGCTATCTGCGCGACCGCTCAGTGGACTCCATTTCTGGGGTTGTGGGGCTGTTGGAGCGTCTGCTGAAAGCCGCGGAAGAAGGCGGCCGGATGGGCAGTGTGATCGAAATCCTGGTATTGCAGGCGCTGGCCTATCACGCGCAAGGCGACCTCTCGGCTGCTCTCTTGCCTTTGCGGCATGCTCTAACGTTGGCCGAGCCGCAGGGCTACGTCCGCATGTTCCTGGACGAAGGCGCCAGTATGAGGCAACTGCTGCGCGAGGCTGCCGCGTGTGAAATCATGCCAGACTACGCCGGCAAGCTACTGGCAGCATTTGAAGCCGAGCAACAGAAAAGCGAAGAACAACCGGTTCCACCGGTCGCCGAGCCGCTTGTCGAGCCATTGAGCCAACGCGAGTTAGCAGTGCTACAACTGGTTGCGCAAGGGCTCTCGAATCGTGAGATTAGCGAGCGACTCTTCCTCGCCCTGGACACGGTCAAAGGACACAACCGCAGGATCTTCGACAAACTGCAAGTGCAACGCCGCACGGAAGCCATAGCTCGCGCCCGCGAGCTGGGTTTGCTGTAAGCGCAAGCGTCAGTCTCCCGCAGCGTTCTCCCCCCCTCGATCATTCAGAACAACACCTCCAACCAACACTATCGTGTCTATACGCTCACACCGTGTAGCCGCTATACTACCTGTACATTGAGTGAGTGGCGCAGACTGCAACGGCCGGCCACAAACAGGTACAGGCGAATGGCAGACCAACTCGAACCCAAACCGACTCCAAGTCAACCCATAATCTATCAGATCAGGATCAAAGGCCATTTGAGTTCCCAGTGGACAGACTGGTTTGAGGGCCTGACCATCACGCTGGAAGCGGACGGCGACACGCGCCTGACCGGCCCGGTGGTTGATCAGGCCGCGCTACATGGCTTGCTGAAAAAAGTGCGTGATTTGGGTATGCCATTGATCTCGGTCGGTCCTCTCGAAGACGGCCCCCCGACTACGCTCGGGACAGGCGAGGCAGATGTGTCAGCGGTCAAGTCGTAGATTGGCGTGAGCGGCTTGTTTACGCCAAGATCAATCACAACAAAAGGAGAGAAACGAAAATGACCAAAGGAAGTCCCCAGGGGACAAACAGAATGAATGCGGTGATTGTAGGGGTGCTTTTCATCATCGGGACCGTAACAGGCGTCATAGCCGCCATCATTGGCAAACCCTTCCTGGATGCGCCAGACTATCTGACCAGCCTTTCAGCCAACGAGAGCCAGATCGTTCTCGTGACATTCCTCCTATTCCTGATGGGCGTCGCCTGCGCCGGCATTGGCCTGGCTCTCTATCCGATCATGAAGAAATACAGTACAGGCCTGGCAATCGGTGTGGTTGGATTCAGGGTGACCGAGGGCATATTCGAAATCCTGGGCGGGGTCAGCACCATTGGCCTGCTGGCCTTAAGCCAGGAATTTGTCAAAGCCGGCGCGCCAGACGCGGCCTATTTCCAGACCATCGGCGCCATCATCAATGCCGGAGACGCGTGGCTGAACAATGGCGCCGCCATGCTGTGCTGGTGCATTGGCGCTTTGATGTACTACACCGTTTTCTATCAGTACCGGCTCATCCCGCGCTGGTTGTCTGGCTGGGGACTGGTTGGCATTACCCTGGCCACCATCAGCAGCGTACTGGTCATGTTCCATGTCATCCCCGGCTTCGGTACCGTCCAGATGCTGCTCAGTCTGCCGATATTCCCGCAGGAGCTGGTTCTGGCGGTTTGGCTGATCGCTAAAGGGGTCAATCCATCGGCGGCCGCTTCTCTGTCGGCGAAAACAGCGACGAACGAGCTTTTGAGCGCGGCATAACAATAGTAGAAAAAGGAGACACACAATGAACACAACCCGAAAGACTGCGATCATAGCCGGCGTGGTTTTCATCCTTGCGATCGTCGCACTATTCCCGGCCATGGCGCTCACGCCGGCTCTGACTGGCGCGGACTACCTCACCCAGTTCTCCGCACAACCGAACCAGGTGGCCGCAGGCGTGCTGGCCTGTCTCGTGGCGTACCTGGCAAGCGCCGGCATCGCCGTGGCGATGTATCCGGTCTTGAAGAAGTGGAATGCGGGGCTGGCCCTGGGATCGGTCGTCTTCAGGAGCATTGAGGCAGCCCTTTACATGGTCGGTCTCGTGTGCCTGCTGTGCCTCTCGACCCTCGGCCGGCAGTTCACGTCTGCCCTCGCTGCCGACCGCGCGTCGCTTCAGGCTATCGGCAATCTGCTGGTGAGCGTACGCGACCACGCCGGCCTGTTGGCGGTGTTCGCCTTCTGCGTGGGCGCATTCATGTACTACTACCTGCTCTTCCAATCGCGGCTCATTCCCCGCTGGCTGTCGGGCTTCGGCATCGTCGCCATCGTCCTGATGCTGGCGGCCTGCGTGTTGGCCTTGTTCAGTGGAAACCGCATTACCAGCTATATTCTCCTGGATGCCCCCATCGCCGTGCAGGAGATGATTCTGGGGGTTTGGCTGATCGTCAAGGGATTCAATCCGACGGCAATGGCGGCCGCGGCCGGCCGGTCGGACTAGGCGAAGCGGGGCAGTTTGTCTCATCAACATCAGATGTGGAGCGACGCAGGCTTGGCCCTCGTCGCTCCACATTGCCTGGATGCGCTTGCAATGTGTTGACGCCACGTCAAGACCGTCTTATAATGGCAATGAAGCAATACGCAACCACCAGAGTGGTATATATGCAAAACAACGCACCGGCTTTCGGGAACAGTGATGCCCCAGACCATACGCTGCTCGGCGCCAAGCTGCACACTCCACCGCCTTGCCGTATCCTGGTCCCCCGCCGGCGTCTGACGGAAGCCCTATCGAAAACCCTGACCAGCAGCCTGACGCTCGTGTCTGCCCCGGCCGGCTACGGCAAGACCACGCTGGTCAGCAGTTGGCTGCGCGAGGTCGGCGTCCCTGCGACCTGGCTTTCTCTCGATGGGGGCGACAATGACCCCATTCGCTTCCTGCAGTACTTCATTAGCGCCCTTCGAAAAATCGTCCCAGCCATTCCGTTGGACCTGTTGAGCGCGCTCCGGGGAATGCAGCCGGCTGCGTTCGAGGCGTTGCTGAACATCCTCATCAATGAGATCGCCGGCCAC
Source organism: uncultured bacterium (assembly GCA_903872005.1). Next base: position 3,218 of record CAIQJD010000905.1, read on the forward strand.
GCGCTCCCGTTTGTCCTCGTTCTGGACGATTTTCACACCATCCATGCCCGGCCTGTCGTGGAGATGATCGCCTATCTACTCGACCATGCGCCGCCCACGCTGCACCTGATGCTCCTCTCTCGGAGCGACCCGCCGCTGCCGCTTTCTCGCCTGCGCGTCCGCGGCCAACTGGTGGATATCCGGGCTGACCAGCTCCGTTTTACACGGGAAGAGGCGGCTTCCTTCCTGAACGAAGCGATGGGGCTGAAAGTGCCGGGCGATGCCATCGTCGCTCTGGAAGCGAAGACGGAAGGATGGATTGCCGGCCTGCAACTGGCTGCCATTTCCATGCAAGGCAGAGCCGATGTCCGGGATTTTGTGTCGGCTTTCAGCGGCAGTCATCACTACATCGTGGACTACCTGGCCGAGGAGGCGCTGAGTCTCCAAACCGAAACGGTGCGCGCGTTCTTGCTGCAATCATCCGTTCTGGATCGCATGTGCGGCGCGCTGTGCGATGATGTCGTGAACGCCGACTATGACGGCCCGGTAAACGGCCAGGCCATGCTGGAAGCCCTGGAACAGATGAACATGTTCATCATCCCACTGGACCGCGAGAGGCGCTGGTATCGCTACCACCGGCTGTTCGGCGAAGTCCTCAACCGCCGCCTGGAACAGCTCTATCCCAACCTCGTGCCCGATCTGCACCGCCGGGCATCTCGCTGGTATGAGCGAAGCGGGTTTGTCTTTGACGCCATTCGGCATTCGCTGGCAGCGGGGGATATGGATCGCGCCGCGCTACTGCTTGATCAGCATGGATGCTTGCTGCTCATGCGCGGGGAGGTGATCAATCTCCTGCATTGGATCGAAGCGGTTGAGCCGTATTCTCAAACTTTTCCCTGGATCGCTATTCAGAAGGGCTGGGCGCTCTGCCTTGCCGGCCGGCTGGATCAGGCAGAAATCCCCCTGCAGACGGCGGAACGTTTGATGGCTCCGCTGCCGGCGATGGATGATCAACAAGTCATGCGAGGAGCAATTCGCGCGGCGCGGGCCTATCGGGCCAACCGGCAGAGCGACGCCCACCTGGCCGCAGATCTTGCCCGACAGACGTTGGATTGCCTCCCGGTGACCAGTGACTTCTCGTGCAGCCTGCGGAGCGTCGCCACATCCATTCTGGGGGACGCCAGTTGTATGGAAGGCAATCTCGCCGAAGCGCAGCGCGCCTACACGGACGCGGCCGCAATCAGCCAGGCGACCGCGAACCCCTACGTCATCATCATCGCGCACTCCAATCTGGCCGATGTCCTGATGGAACAAGGCCGGCTCCGGCAGGCGGGCGACCTATACACGGATGCCCTGCGAGTTGCCGTTGGGCCAGATGGCAAGATCTCGCCACTCGCCGACTGGGCTTATGGCTGCCTGGGCAGAATATCTTTGGAGTGGAACAATCTGGAAGATGCCGAAAACTACGCCCAACAATGTATCGAGCTGGCTCGATGTTGGGGGCGGGCTGAAGCCCAGGCGCTGGGCTACCTGGTGCTGGCCGGCGTGGAGCAAGCGCGGGACAGGGTTGAAGCGGCCCGTGAAGCCATGCGGCGCGCGGAACCATTGATCGGTGAGCATACGCTTACCCCCTGGCGATCTATCTCTCTGAAGGCCAACCTGGCGCGCCTATGGGCGGCGCAAGGGGATATGAGGAAAGTCGCCGGCCTCATGCAAAGTAACGGCATCCCGCTCGGCGACCTGCCCCAGGACGGCAGCAGCTTGCGCCGGCTTGAGCCGCTCTATCCCATCCTGCTGCTTCTGTATCTCGCTCAAGACAGACTCGATGATGTCCTGGCAGTAGGGCAAAGGGTGCTGCAGCGGCTGGATGAGACACACCGCGCGGCCCAGGTGATTCAGGTACTGGTCATTCAAGCGCTGGCGCTGCAGAGAAAGAACAACACCGACCAGGCCCTGGTTCTGTTGGGACAAGCGCTCTCGCTTGCCGAACCAGACGGGTACGTGCGTGCTTTCCTCGATCACGGCGAACCCATGGCAAGACTGTTGTATCAAGCCAAATCGCGCCTGGCCGGCGCCGGCTATGCGGCGGAGTTGTTGTCTGCCCTGGGTCATGCTGCCGGCCGCGCCCTGCCCAACACCGAGATGCTGATCGAGCCGTTGACCGCGCGCGAAGTGGAAGTGCTGAAGCTCATCGAAGCGGGATATTCCAACCAGGAAATCGCC
>CAIQJD010000906.1 GCA_903872005.1 uncultured bacterium
CTACCGGCTCGCCGGCAATCAGCGCATCTTCCCATTCTTGCCACATCTGGACGTTGCGAATCATTCCGTAGGCTCCAGCGCCCTAACGCCGGCTCACGATGGCGTCGTACAACGCTTGCAGCTCTTCTTCCGAATAGAAATGGATCACCAGCTTGCCGCCGCGCCGGCTGCGAAAGAGTTTCACCCGCGTGTTCAACGCCGACTCGAACTCCGACTCCAGCGCCTGGCTGCGCGAATCTTCCATGTCGGGGGCTTTGGCGCGCGGGCTGGTCTGGCCGGCTTCGACCAGCCGGCGCACCAGCTCTTCGGTCTGGCGCACACTGAGCGCCTTGCCCAACACCAGGCCCAGGGCGTTCACCTGCAACGCCTCGTTTTCGAGGGCCAACAGGGCGCGAGCGTGGCCTTCGCTGATCTTGCCGGCCGCCAGGGCCTCTTTGATCTGAGCCGGCAGGCGCAACAGGCGCACTGAGTTCGCCACGGTCACGCGGCTCTTGCCGACTTTTTCGGCCACCTGTTCCTGGGTCAACGCGAAATCATCTATCAAATGGCGGTATGCGTCGGCTTCTTCCAGCGGGCTGAGATCGGCGCGCTGGATGTTCTCCACCAGGGCCAGCTCCAACATTTGCTGCGGCGTGGCTTCTTTGATGATAGCCGGCGCCTGCGTCAGGCCGGCCAGGCGGGCCGCCGTCCAGCGTCGTTCGCCGGCGATCAGGCGATAGGGCGCGCCGGCCGGGCCGCTCGTCACGATGAGCGGCTGGATGATGCCATGCTGGCGGATGGACTCGGCCAACTCTTGCAGCGCCTCCGGTTGCATGGTATGGCGCGGCTGGTGCGGATTCGGCTCGATCTGGTCAAGGTCAATCATCTCGACATGGGCCGCCGGCGCGGCCGGCTGTGTTGGGATCAGCGCGTTCAGGCCGCGACCGAGGCCGCCTTTGGGTTGTGGCATGGATCAGCGCCTCCTCATTTGCGCGTGGCGCGCAATAGCTCTTGCGCCAGGGATTCGTAGGCCATCGCGCCGGCCGAAAGGGGCGCATAGCTCTGGATCGTCTGGCCGTAGCTGGGCGCTTCGCCCAGGCGAATGCTGCGCGGGATGACCGTGGCGAAGACGCGCGCCCCGAAATACTTCCGCACTTCATCCACCACTTGCTGCGAGAGGCGCGTGCGCCCATCGTACATGGTCATAATCACGCCGCGCACTTGTAGCGTCGGATTGAGCCTGGAGCGCACCATTTCGATGGTCTGCAAGAGCTGCGTCAAGCCCTCCAGGGCCAGGTATTCGCACTGCACGGGGATGACGACGCCGTCGCGCGCGGCGGTCAGCGCATTCACAGTCAACAGGCCCAGGCTGGGCGGCGAGTCAATCAGAATGTAGTCGTAGCGCTCGTGGATGGGGGCCAGGGCGTCGCGCAACAGGTATTCGCGCCGTTCGGCTTCCACCAGCTCGACTTCCGCGCCTGCCAGCGCCGGCGACGCAGGCAGCAGATCCAGGCGCAGCAGGCCGCTGAGCCGGATGCCGGCCTCGGCCGTCGCGCCGTTAATCAGCACGTCGTACATGGAGACCGCGATGTCATCGCGGCGCAGGCCCAGGGAGCTGGTAGCATTGGCCTGGGGGTCAATATCGGCCAGCAAGACGCGTTGGCCGGCGCTGGCGAGATAAGCGCCCAGGCTGACGGCCGACGTCGTTTTGCCGACGCCGCCTTTTTGATTGGCGAAGGCGAGAATCTTTGCCATGGCGTGCGTACGCATCCTAGAGAACAGGCTGAAGTGCGCCTATTTTAACATAGAGCGAGGAGAATAGAAAAAAGAAGCGTCCAGCCGGCAGCGATCAGCTTTCAGCAATCAGTCCTTTGGTTTCACCTGCCTTGGGCTTCAGGGCGATGCGCATCCCGCTGCTACGACTTGGGATGCGCCGGCGGCTGGCCGGCTGATCGCTGAAAGCTGACCGCTCCCCTTGTTTGACCTCTCGCCCAAGCTGTGCTACAAAGGCCGTGATGAACATACACGCTCTCTTTACCCCGCCCCTGGTCGTCATTCGCGGCGCCGGCGAGATGGCGAGCGCCATCGCCGTTTGCCTGCACAGCGTCGGCTGCCGCGTCGTTTTGACCGAGACCGAGCGCCCCCTGGCGATTCGTCGCGCTGTCTCGTTCTCTGATGCGGTCTACGATGACGCCGGCCGCGCCTCCGTCGAGGGCGTCACGGCCCGCCGCGCCGCCGATCCGGCCGGCGTCGCGGCGATCCTGGACGCCGGCGACATCGCCCTGCTGATAGACCCGGCCGGCGCCTGCCTCGCGGCGCTGCGGCCGGCGGCCGTCATAGACGCCATCCTCGCCAAGCGCAATCTGGGCACGCGCAGCACCGACGCTCCCATCGTCATCGCCCTGGGGCCGGGCTTCTGGGCCGGCCGCGATTGCCACGCCGTCATCGAGACCCAGCGCGGCCACGACCTGGGCCGTATCCTCTGGGAAGGGCCGGCGCAGGCCAACACCGGCGCGCCGGCGCCCATCTTGGGCCACGCCGCGGACCGCGTGCTGCGCGCGCCGGCCGCCGGCGCCATCGTCTGGACGACGCGCATCGGCGATCTGGTGAGCGCCGGCCAGGTCTTGGGCGCGGTCAGCGGCCAACCGATCCTGGCGCCCTTCGCCGGCGTCCTGCGCGGCGCGATCCGGCCGGGCATCCCGGTGGAAGCTGGCCTGAAGATCGGCGATGTGGACCCGCGCGGCGAGGGCCGTGCGGCTTTCACCATTTCAGACAAGGCGCGCGCCATCGCCGGCGGGACGCTTCAGGCGTTGCTGATACTGCTGCGCCGGCAAGGATGAAAATGGCTGATTCTCTTTTCCGCACGTTACAGGGGTTCCTGGCCCAAGGGCAGCGCGTGGCGACCGCGACCATCATCCGCACGGCCGGCTCCACGCCGCGCGAGGTCGGCGCGCAGATGTTGATTGGCCGCGATGGGCGCAGCGCCGGCACGATTGGCGGCGGCTGCGGCGAGGTGGAGGTGATGCGCGCCGCGCTGGATGTGCTGACGGCCGACGCGGCGGCCATCGTGCGGGTGGACCTGACCGGCGAGATTGACCTGGACGCTGACGGCATCTGCGGCGGGGTAATGGATGTGCTGGTGGAACCCTGGTCGCCGGCCGGGGCCGATGCGGCGCTCCTGAACACATTGGCCGACGCGGCCGACGCCAATCGGAGCGTGGCCCTGGCGACGCGCCTCCCGCCGGCCGAGCCGCAGCGCGTCTTGATGGAAGAAGAGGGCGACGCGCCGGCGCATTGGCCGGCGGCCCTGGTCGAGGCCGCGCGGGAGCGCCTGGCGCAACGCCAATCGGGCATCATCGGCGCCGAGTGGTTTCTGGAGATCCAGCCGGCCCGGCCGACGCTCCTCATCGCCGGCGGCGGCCACATCGCTCTGCCTCTGGCCCAGATGGGCGCGCAGCTCGATTTCCGCGTCGTCGTGGTGGACGACCGCCCCAGCTTCGCCAACACAGCACGCTTCCCGATGGCCGAGCCGGTGATCTGCCAGTTGTTCGAGCCGGCGTTGCGCGGCTTCCCGATTGACCGCGACACGTATATCGTCATCATCACGCGCGGCCATCAGCATGATGTGGAGTGCCTGTTGGCGGTGATCGAGTCGCCGGCAGCCTACATCGGCATGATCGGCAGCCGCCGGCGCATCAAAGGCGTCTTCGAGTTGTTGACGCGCGAAGAGGGCATTGCGCCGGAACGGCTGGCGCGCGTCTGCTCGCCCATTGGGTTGGATATTGGGGCGCGCACGCCGGCCGAAATCGCCGTCGCCATCCTGGCCGAGATCATCAACGGCCGGCGCGGCGGCCGCGCCATTTCTCTGGCGGCGCAAAGACGAGGAGATTTCACCGCCGAGACGCAGAGGACGCCGAGAGAATCGAACTGATTCCATTGCCTGGCTACGTTTTCGCGTAACTCTGCGCTCTCCGCGCCTCTGCGGTGGGGAAGCTATCGTTTCCGAGAGGGGGTACATCACATCGTGTCATCCGTATCATCCTACCGCATCGCCGTGATCCCCGGCGATGGCATCGGCCAGGAAGTCGTCCCCGCCGGCGTCCAGGTCTTGCAGGCCGCCGGCCGGCGTTACGGCTCCTTCTCCCTCGACTTGACCTGGTTCGATTGGGGCTGCGACTATTACCTGCGGCACGGACGCATGATGCCGGCCGATGGCCTGGACATCCTGCGCGGCTTCGACGCCATCTACTTCGGGGCCTGCGGCTTCCCTACCGTCCCCGACCACGTCTCGCTGTGGGGCCTGCGCCTCGCCATCTGCCAGGGCTTCGATCAATATGTCTGCCTGCGGCCGGCGCGCCTCCTGGAAGGCGTCGCGGCGCCCCTGGCCGGCAAGCGCCCCGGCGACGTGGATGTGGTGGTGGTGCGCGAGAACACCGAGGGGCTGTATGGCGGAGCCGGCGGGCGCACCCATCGCGGCCTGCCCAACGAGACGGCCACCCAGATTCAGGTCTTCACCCGCGACGGCGTCGAGCGCATCATCCGCTACGCGTTCGATCTGGCGGCGCGCCGGCCGCGCCGCCGGCTGACCAGCGCCACCAAGTCCAATGCCTGCCAGTATACGATGACCCTCTGGGACGACGTCTTCGCCGAGACGGCGCGGCGCTATCCGACCGTCGAGACGGACGTGCAGCTCATTGATTCGCTGGCGGCGCGCTGCGTCAGCCGGCCGGAGAGCCTGGACGTCATCGTCGGGTGCAACCTCTTCGGCGACATCCTCAGTGACCTGACCGGCGCGCTGGTGGGCGGCCTGGGCCTGGCCCCTTCGGCCAACATGGACCCGCTGCGGCGCTATCCCAGCATGTTCGAGCCGGTGCATGGCTCCGCGCCGGATATCTTCGGCAAGGGCATCGCCAACCCCATCGCGGCCATCTGGTCGGGCGCGATGATGCTGGAGTTCCTGGGACAGGAAGCCGCCGCCGGCGCGTTGGTGCGCGCCATCGAGGCGACGCTGCGGGCGGGGCGGACGCGCACCCCCGATCTGGGCGGCGCGGCCACGACGCAAGAGATGGCCGCGGCGGTGATGGAGCATCTGGAGTGAGGCGGAGCCGCCCGCAGGTTTCCTGACCTGCGGGTGGTTTTTTGTTGACACGCGCCGGCATCTGTGCTAAAATCAGCCTATCGCGCCCGATTCTTCAGCCAGGAGAATTGCCATGCTGCCAGAATGGATGCGGAACGTTCCCGCAGCGATCCGCCAGCGCCTGCCGCATACGCCGGCCGAGTGGAGCGCCCTGCAGTCACGCGGCATCGGCCTGGGACTGGCCGGCTTCGCCCTCTTCGCCGTCGTCCAGAGCGCGCCCAGCGTTGCCGCCGCCATCGCCAGCGTGGCGACGCTCATCGGCTCCGATCTGCTCAAGGACAAGCTGGGCCATGCCTTCGGGCTGCTCAAGGAACAGCCCGATTCGCCGGCCGCCGGCCAGGCCATCGAGCAGATGGCCGCCCTGCTGGCCAATGATCGCGAGGTACTGGCGCGCCTGGCGCTCCAGACGGAAGCCCTGGCCGAGCTACAGAAGGCGGCGGTGGAGCAGGGTCAGGTGAAAGTCCTGCAACAGATCGGCGACCTGCTGCAGTCCGTGGAACAGGCTTCGCAGATTTCGCAGGAGGAGCACGCCGACCTGGCGCGCCGATTGACGCAAATCGAGGAACTGCTGAAGGGGATGGTTGCCGCGCCGGCCGCCATCTGCCAGATCCCGCTCCCGCCGGCCGACTTCACCGGCCGCGAGGCTGAGCTGGCCCAACTCCTGGCCCACTTCGAGGCCGGCGCGGCTATCTCTGGCGTGCGCGGCCTGGGCGGCGTCGGC
>CAIQJD010000907.1 GCA_903872005.1 uncultured bacterium
CCCGGCCGCGCAGGGGCGCGCCCAGGAGCCGGGAACCCCATACCAGGGGCATGCCGTCGGCCGTCGCCATGTCGGCCTGTTGCAGGAGCAGGCGCAGCTCCGGGTCGTCCAACGCCTTGACGACGAAATCGGCGTTGACCGTGACGACCTGATGGGCCTTGCCGGTCGCGCGGCCGGCGATGACGAACTCGTCCAGCCGATCCAACGCCTCGTCCATGTTCAGGTCGTCAATCGGGATGCCGAGGATGATCAGCAGTTTTCGCATGGCAATCTCCCTCAGTAGGCGCCCTTGCCAAAGATTACGGCCGGCACGGTCATCACCAGAATCTTCAGATCGTTCCAGAAGGATTGTTGGGCGATGTATTGCAGGTCCAGCTCTACCCAGGTCTTGAAGTCGAGGTCGCTGCGGCCGGAGACTTGTTGCAGGCCGGTGATGCCCGGCACGGCGTCCAGCCGGCGGCGCTGATCGAACTCATATTGAGCGACTTCTTTGGGCACCGGCGGGCGCGGCCCCACCAGGCTCATCTCGCCGCGTAGCACGTTGAACAACTGTGGCAGCTCATCCAGGCTGAACTTGCGGATGATGCGGCCGACGCGCGTGATACGGGGGTCATTCCGCATCTTGAAGACCGGCCCGTCAGCTTCATTGCGCGCCATCAATTCGGCTTTGCGCTGTTCGGCGTCAATGAACATGGAGCGGAACTTGTAGCAGCCGAAGAGCTGGCCCCACTTGCCGACGCGCGTCTGCTTGAACAGGATCGGCCCCGGCGAATCGAGCTTGATGGCGATGGCGACGCCGGCCATCACCGGCGAGAGCAGCGCCAGGGCGACGGACGCGACCGCGACGTCCAAGATGCGCTTCAGGCTGTGCAGGATTTTGTTGCGGATCACCCAACTGGTCAGCCTGAAGCGCAGACGTTGGGCGGAGGCCATGCCTTCAAAGCTGCGCTTCTCGTAGATTTCCAGCATGCGTGCCGCCTTTTCGTCCAGTTGCGTATTCGAAATGGGGGTCGGTGATGGTTCAGCCATAGGCCATTCTCCTCTTGAGCGCATGGGCGCCGGGCGTCAGTTGCGCGTGGTGCGGACCCAGCCCTGACCATCCAGTTTCAGCAGGGCGCGCGCATATAGCCAGAGCTTCCAAATGATGAGGGCCGGCGCGGTCAAGAGCGCCAGGTAGACGCGCGCCGGCGCTTCGACCAGGGCCAGTCCGATGAACGTGTAGAGCGCCTGGCCGAGCAGCAGGGCGGCCGCCAGCCAGATGAGCGCCGGCCCGCCCAGCAGGATCGCGACGATGAGGCTCAGGCCGGCTGCGGCGACGACGACCGAGAAGGGCGGGATGATCTGTTCCATGGCGGCATCGAACAGGACGAAGCTGCGCCGGCGGATGGCCTCGCTCAAGAGACGCGGGACATAGTCGCGCAGCATTTGGAGCCGGCCGCTTTCCCATCGCGCGTTCTGGGTGCGCGAGCCGGCCAGGGTACCGGGCATTTCGGCCCAGACCACAGCGTCGGGCGCGAAGGCGACGCGTTCGCCGGCCAGGATCAGCGCCATGTGATACTCGATGTCCTCGGTCAGCGAGGCGGACCAGCGATGCCGCGCCAGGATGTCGGCGCAGAAGACCATCCCGTTGCCCTTCAGGCCGGCCGAGCCACCGAGGACCATGCGCCCCTGGGGGCGCAGGAAATGCAACACGGCCAGGGCGATGTAGCGCAGGCTCACTGTCCACGAGCTGGCCGGGTCGCGGACGGCATAGTATGCCTGGATGGCGCGGTCGCCGCGCGCCAGACGGGCATCCATGACGGTCAGGAAGTTTTCGGAGATGATGGTGTCGGCGTCAATGATCACGATGGCCGCCGGCCGGCCGGCGGATGTGGCCGGGACGGCGAGCCGCTCAATCAGCCAGTTCAGGGCATAGCCCTTGCCGCGCAAGTCCGGGTTCTTGCGTTCGTGGACGATGGCGCCGCCCTGGCGGGCGACTTCGGCCGTGCGATCGGTGCAATTGTCGGCGACGACGTGTACGGCATAGAGGTCGGACGGATAGTCCAGCCGGCGCAGGTTCGCCAGGAGGTCGGGTAGGAGCTTCTCTTCGTTGTGGGCCGGCACGAGGATCTGGAAGGTCCAGCGCGGGGCTTGCGCCGGCCGCGCCGGCGTGCGGCGCGGCGCGAACAAGGCGCAGGCCGTCAAGAGGAGCAGATAGCCGGTCACGATAGCCAGGCCGGCTTCGATGATCCAGAGGCCGATGCGTAGCAGTGTCAGCAACACGCTCATGCTTCTCCTCCTCG
>CAIQJD010000908.1 GCA_903872005.1 uncultured bacterium
AACCTGCAAAGACAAGATCAGCCCCGCCTGGATGGCCCTCCGCCTCTTGACCATGCCCTGGCTGCTCAAACCACAGCTCATCAAACGTGCCCTCACTACCTATTCCTGGTCCCTGAACTACGAAAGTGGGTAGGAGTCAGGGCCGGCGCTGGGGGTGTGTTTCACATGTTGGGCAACAACGTAGCATCGGCCCTGGTGGCCGTCCGAACCCCCAGACGCCCACAAGGGGCGATGCTGCGACAGCCCCGCTGCCCGTCCCCCACCATGTGAAACACACGCGCCGGCCGGCTTGCTTGACACGCGCCGGCATCTGTGCTTAAATCAGCCTATCGCGCCCGATTCTTCAGCCAGGAGAATTGCGATGCTGCCAGAATGGATGAGTAATGTCCCCGCAGCGGTCCGCCGGCTCATGCCGCATACGCCGGCCGATTGGAGCGCCCTGCAATCGCGCGGCCTGAGCCTGGGATTGACCACCTATGCTCTTCTCGCCATCATCCAGAGCGCGCCTACCCTCGACGCTGTCATCACCACCCTCATGATGCTCATCGGCTCGAACCTGGTCGGAGACAAACTGGCCGACGCCCTGGGGTTGGCGTGCGCCCAACCTGATTCGGCCCAGGCGCGGCAGGCCCTGGATGAAGCCGCCGGCGAGCTGGCGCAGAATCGCAAGGCGCTGGCGCGCCTGGCCCGCCAGACCAACGTCCTGGCCCAATTGCAGGAAGCCGCCGCGGCGCAGCGTCAGACCGAGATATTGGCCGGCCTGGGCGGCATCGTGCAGGAAGTATTGTGGGCCTCGGAGATCTCGCAGGAGGAGCACGCCGACCTGGCGCGCGAATTGGCGGAGATCAAGGCGCAGTTGGCGCAGTTGTTGAACGCTTCGCCGGCCGCCATCCGCCAAATCCCCGCCCCGCCGGCCGATTTCACCGGCCGCGAAGCCGAGCTGGCCCAACTCCTGGCCCATTTCGAGGCCGGCGCGGCCATCTCGGGCGTGCGCGGCCTGGGCGGCGTGGGCAAGACCGCCCTGGCCCACGCCCTGGCGGAGCGCCTGCGCTCGCGCTTCCCCGACGCGCAGCTATTGGTGGACATGCGCGGCACGGACGCGACGCCCAAGCCGGCCGGCGACGCCCTGGCCGAGGTCATCCGCGCCTTTGCGCCGGCCGCCAGATTCCCCGACGACCTGACCGCGCTGCGAGGCCTCTATTGCTCCGTCCTGGAGGGCAAGAAAGCCCTAATTCTGCTGGACAATGCCGGCGAGCCGGCCCAGGTCGCGCCCTTCTGCCCGCCGCCGGCCGGCTGCGCCCTCCTCGTCACCTCGCGGCGCAAGATCGCCCTCCCCGGCCTGCGCCCCCTCGACCTGAGCGCCCTGGCGCTGCGGGACGCGGCCGACCTGCTCTGCGCGGCGGCCGGCTGCGGCCGGCCCGACCTGCCCGGCCGGGATGCGCCGGCCTGGGAAGAGATCGCCGGCCTGTGCGGCGGCCTGCCCCTGGCGCTGCGAGCGGCCGGGTCGCTCCTGGCCGTCTCGCCCGACCTGGGGCTGGCCGGCTACGCCGCGGCGCTGCGCGACGAGCGGACGCGCCTGGCGACCATCAGCGGCGAGGGGGTGGAGATGGATGTGGATGCCAGCCTGAACCTGAGCTACAGCCGGCTGCCGACCGAGACGGCGCGGGTCTTCCGGCTCCTGGCGGTCTTTCCGGCCGATTTCGACGCCGCCGCGGCCGAGGCCGTGGCCGAAGACGCCGGCCATGCCCGGCTCTCCGAGCTGCTGCGCTACAGCCTGGTGGACTACACCCCAGCCCCGCCGGCAGCGGGAGAGGGGCCGGGGGGCGAGGGCCAGGGGCGCTACCGCCTGCACGACCTGACGCGGCTCTTCGCCGCGGCGCGCCTGCCCGCCGCGGAGCGGGCCACGGCCGAGGGGCGGCACGCCGAACACTATCGGGGCGTCCTGGCATCCGCCGATGATCTCTTCCTGCAGGGCGACGCCGGCATCCTGGCCGGCCTGGCCCGCTTCGACCGCGAACGGGCCAACATCGAGGCCGGCCAGGCCTGGGC
>CAIQJD010000909.1 GCA_903872005.1 uncultured bacterium
TCTGCAAGAAGAGCGGCACGACGGCGCTGCCGCTGAAGAGCACCAGACCGATCCCAAAGGCCACGTAGTTGATGACCAGCAAGATGAAGTTGCGGCGGAAACCGCGCGGCGCGTCGTCCACGGGCAATCCTTTCCCGGCTATAGCGTGATCTCAGCCAGGGTGTGCGCGTCCTGGCCGTCGGCCCAATCGAGCCGGCCGGCCTCTTGGTAGGCCCCGAAAAGGAGCCGGTATTGGCCCGGCGGCAGGTCGGCCGGCAGGAGCAGCTCATACTGATCGGCCAGGAGCAGGCCGGCGGCCCAGGCGGCCGGCGTGTAGAATGGCCCCACCGGCGTCTCGTCGGTCTGGGCGACCTTCTCGCCGGCCGCGTTGACCAGGTGCACGAACGTGACCCAGTCCTGACCCGGCGGCGCATCGGTCTGCCAGTAGAGGGTGAGGAGCAGGGCGCGGCCGGCGCGTTGCGGCGCGACTTGCAGGTCGTAGCCGCGCCAGCGCACCGCAGCGTTCAGGCGCAGCTCGGCCGGCTGCCCGATGGCGCCGGCGTCCCACACGGGCAAGGGCAAAAGGCGCAGGCCGGCCGGCGTCTGGCGCGCCACGTAGAAGGGCTGGCGCGCCGCGATGGCGCGGCCGGCCAGGAGGCGCGTCCCGTTAGTATCTGTGGCGACGGGCCAGAGGTCTGACCGCAGCCCTTCGGCGCGCTGTAAATAGCGCAGCGGCGTGATGTCGTTCCAGCGGCCGGCGATGACCGCGCCGGCCGGCAGGGGGGCGTGCAGCGCGGCGCGCGCCTGGGGGCCGGTGTCCAGTTGCCGGCGCTCCAGGGCCGCCGGCAACCCGCTGATGGCGCTATAGAGCGGCGCGAGCAAGAGTGCGCCGGCGCAGGCCGACGCCAGCCAGGTCGGCGCGCGCCAGCGGCGCAGGCCGGCCAGCAACGCTTCCGCGCCGGCGCTGAACCAGACAGCGGTCAACAGGTAAGCCGGGATGAAGTGGTCGCCGTCTTCGCCCACCGTCGCCAGGAAGCGCAGCGCGGCGATGAGGCTGACCAGGTAGCCCAGGAAGAGATAGGCGCTGGCGCGCGGTTGCCGGCGTCCCAGGGCAACCAGCCCCAGCAAGGCCAGCGGCCCGACGACCAGCAGCGGGAATTGTTCGCTGCTCATCTGCAAATACTGGCGCACCAGATCGAAGCCGGCCGAGGCCGCGCCGACGAACTGGCGCGAGTAGTCCAACGCCAGGACCAGGTTCCAGGGGCCGCCGTCGAAGTAGTGCGGCGACATGAGGCCGGAGGCGATCAGCCGGCGCACGCCGAGAATCTGGCCGGCCAGCGCCGGCTGGGCCATGAAGTAGGCGGCGCGCCACGGGATATACAGATAGAGCGCCAGGGGGAGGAGCAGGGTCAGCACGGCCGGCAGCCAGCGGCGCGGCCGCAGCGGCAAGCGCGGCTCGACCAGGAGGACGTAGGCCAGGGCGGCCGGCCCAAAGAGGCGCAGGCTGATGTGGTGGGTCAGGCCGAAGCCGAAGGCCAGGGTGGCGGCCCAGAGGGGCGTTTTGCCGGCGCCCCAGCGCAACAGCAGCCAGCTACAAAGCAAGATGAAGAGGCTGCTGAGCGGGTAGACCTCGGCAGCCGTGGCGTGCATCCATAGGCGCGGCATGGCGGCGACCAGCAAGGCGGCGGCCAGGGCCGGCAGACGGCCGGCGCGCAATTCGCGCGCCGTCAGGTAGAGGAAGGCGGTCGCGCCGGCGGCGCAGAGCGCGCAGAGGAGCGAGAGGCGAAAGGCCGCGTCGCCGCCCAAGGGCAGGCGCGAGAAGGCCCAGCCGAGCATGAGGAAGAACGGGTAGCTGGTGGGGTGGGTGACGCCCAGGGCACGGGCCTGCATTTGCAGGTCGCCGCCATCGCCGATCACCACGGAAGGCGACATGGTCGGCAGGTAGAGCGCCAGGGCCAGGATGCCGGCCAGCGCCGCCAGCGCGGCGTCGGAGGCCAGGAGTTTGCGGCAGAGCGCCGGCGCGGAACCAGGGCGCGAGAGGGCTGTCACGATGTAGAATACTCCTCATGGGCGCGTCACTTGACGCGGGTCAGGATGTATGCGGTGCGGCCGCTGCGCTCATAGATGATACTCATGATGCGGCTGGTCTTGCCGGCGGCGCTGACGGCCGCGGCAAAGGCTTCTGAGCGTCCCCGGTAGACCTCGGCGTCCGGCGCATGGAGCACGTAAATCGTGCGCGTCTGGGCCAGATAGGGCGCCAGGCGCTCGGCAAATTCGGCGTCGGGCGCGTCCAGGTTCCCATAGCCGAACAGCTCGCGCGGTTGGACGCGTCCACGGGTCAGCAGTTGCACCGGCGCCTGGATGCCCCAATCGAGGGCGACGACCGGCGCGCCGGCGCGATCCAGAGCGTTCGCCAGGTCATAGCTGGCGTCGGAATGGGCGACGTATCCGCCGCTGGCGCCCAGGGCCAGATGGTAACGCACGTCGGTGTACAGGTCGCCGACCAGGAGCGGCGCGGCGATGAGCAGGGCCAATATCCAGGCCCGGCGCGGCCGTTCCCCCTGGCGGGCCGTGAAAGTCAGCCCGCCGGCCAGGGCCAGGGCCGGCAGGGGCGTCAGGAGCGCGTAGTGCGTGAACCAGAGCGCCGAGATGGTGACGCAGCTCTGCAGGACGATCAACGCCAGCATGATGAAGGGGAAGAGCGCGATGCGCCAGGCGTCGCCGGCGTTGCGCCGGCGGGCCAGGATGACGAAGACCGTCAGCGCGAGGACCAGCAGGAAGACCGGCGGCCACACGACGTTGGCATGGGTTTCGCCCAGATACCAGAAGTGGTTGCCTTCCAGGACAATTCGCATTTGTCCCAGGCGCGTGATCAGATTATCGAGGAAGGCCAGGTTGTTGACGCCGTAGTAGGACGAGAAGAGGTTTTGGCCGAAGGTGCGTAGCGTACTCCAGCCAGTCTGCATGTTGAAGAGGAAGAGGGGCGTCAACGGGAGGAGGAAGGCCGGCGCCGCGCCGACCAGCGGCCAGCCGGGCCAATAGCGGCGCGCCAGCCAGCGCAGCCGATCCACATTGATCAGCAGCGCCGCGCCCACCAGGGCGACGATGCCCCACAGGAAGATGAGCTTGGCGTAAAGGCCCAGGCCGGCCAGGAAGGCCGCGCCGTAGAGGAAGGCCGGCTTGCGGCTGCGCTGCCAACGCAGCCCGCACCAGATCATCCCCATGAAGAGGGTCGCGGTCAGGTTGGTCACGAAGATGCCCTGGCGGCTCCAGAAGATGAATGAGGGGCTGAGCGCCAGGAGGAAGAGCGCCAGGGCGGCCGTCCGCCGGCCCCATAAGTCGCGCGCGATCAAGTAGGTGAGGAGGAGGGCCAGCGCGCCGAAACTAATTGGCATCAGGCGCATGGCGATGACGTTGACGCCGAGCAAGGCGAAGAAGGGCAACGCCAGGTAGGTATTCATGGCCCCGATGTAGTCCATGACCATGAGTGGGAAGTTGACGTTGCCGATGCGGACGCCGGCGTCGCGGAAGGCTTCCACCGGTTGGCCGAGAAGGATCTGCATCGTCGGCATGACTTCGATGGCCTCATCGTAGTGCGGGCCGGGGAGCGCGAGCTGATAGATAGCCAGGCCGAGGAAGACGACCAGGCCGGCGATCAGGAGACTCGGTTCAAAGAGCCGGTGCGCCGGCAGATTTCGCATATTGGTTGCCTGTTGGGTTTATTCGGCGATCAGACCCACTTCTGAGACCA
>CAIQJD010000910.1 GCA_903872005.1 uncultured bacterium
CGGCCGCGCCGCGCCGCTCCAGGCTCACCTTGCCATTGAGCGTCGGGCTGCTCAGGACAATGATGGAAGCGTCGCCGAGATTGGGGCTGATCGTCTCGCCGGCATACAGCAGGTCGCTCCAACGCGCCCCGCTGCGGACGAAGGACAGAGATGTCGCCGGCGCGGCCGCTTTGGCGCGCAGGCGCACCACGGCCGCGAGCTGATTGCCGGTCAGGTAGGGCGCATCGTACTTGGAGGCGGAGAAGTTGATGCGACCGATGGCGTTGTTGACCGCGTTGACCGAAATGCTGCTGAAGAGGCCGGCGACGGCCTCCAGCGCGGTCGCCGGGTTGCCGGCGGCGTCTACGACTTCGAGGTAGGTCGGGTTGAAGTCTATGTAGGCGTCCACCGTATCGGCGACGACGCGGCCGGCGTCGAAGCGCAGGCTCAATGTGAAGATCTGGCCGACGCTGACTGTGGACGCGCCCGGTTCGAGATAGAGCCGCGCCCCGGTGACCGAGGTAGGCGTGATCGTGGCGGTGCGGGTGGGCGTCGGCGTGGCGCTCGGCGTGCGCGTCGGCGTCGGCGTGGCGGTCATGGTGAAGGTGCGGGTGGGGGTCGGAGTCGGCGTGCCCGGCGGCCCCCAGGTCAGGCGCACGCTGGCCGGCCCATTGATGTCGTTATAGTCCAGGCGCACGGAATGATAGCCGGCGTCCAGGGTGACGACGCCGGCGTAGGTCCCCGCCGGCCCATCCCACTTATCCACCAGCAGAACCCCATTCACCCACAGGCGCGCGCCATCGTCGGCCTGGACGGTGAAGGCATACTCGCCGGCCGGCAGGTTCAGGTAGCGGGCGTAGCGGGCCGAGAAGCCGTCGGCCGGCAGATCTGCGCCTGGCCCGCCGACGCCCCAGTTGAAGTTGACCTCGTCTGCCTGGATGATGACGCGCGGCCGCTCGCCCAACCAGCGGTTCGGGAAATACTCGCCGCGCCAGGCGGCCGGGTACGCCGGGCCGAACGCCAGGACGCGATTGATACTCCCATCCACGACATACACCGTGCCATCCGGCGTACAATCCACGTCATTGGGATAGTTCATTTCACTCATGACGTCGCCCATCCACAGCCCCAGGAAGTCGCCCGTCGCCGAGAAACGCTGGATGCGCCGGTTAGAGGTGTCAGCGACGTAGACTGTCCCATCGGGCGCGATGGCTACACCCCTGGGGTAGTTGAATTGACCCAAGCCATTGCCCTGGGTCCCCCATTGGCCCAGGTAGACGCCCGTGGCCGAGAAGCGCTGAATGCGATGGTTCTCCAAATCGGCGACCAGGACCGTCCCGCCGGGCGCGACGGCCACGCCATGGGGACCATGGAATTCTCCGTTGCCGCTGCCATAGGAGCCCCATTTGCCCAGGAAGGCGCCGGTTGCCGAGAAGCGCTGGATGCGGTGATTGTAGCCGTCAGCGACGTAGACCGTCCCATCGGGCGCGACGGCCATGCCAGAGGGATACTGGAATTGACCGTCGGCAGAGCCGTATGTTCCCCACTTGCTCAGGAAAGCGCCGGCCGCCGAGAAGCGTTGGACGCGATGGTTGTAGGTGTCAACGACATAGACCGTCCCATCGGGCGCAACGGCCATGCCAGAGGGATAATCGAATTGACCGTCGCCAGAGCCGTAAGTTCCCCACTTGCCCAGGAAGGCGCCGGCCGCCGAAAAGTGCTGGATGCGATCTTGGCCGCTATCGGCGACATAGATGCTCCCATCTGCTGCAACGGCTGCGCCGGCGGGATTGAGGAGCTGACCATCGCTGCCGTTCCAGACGCCCCACTTGCTCAGGAAGACGCCGCCCGCCGAGAAGCGCTGGATGCGACCGCGGTCGCTATCGGCGACGTAGATGGTTCCATCTACCGCGATGGTGATGCCGTAGGGGTAATAGAACTGGCCGTCGCCCGTACCGTAAGTTCCCCATTTGCCCAGGAAGGCGCCGCTCGCCGAGAAGTGCTGCACGCGATGGTTGGCATTGTCGGCGTAGCGGGCGCTATCGGCCACATAGACGCTCCCATCGGCAGCGACGGCGATGCCATAGGGGTTGTAGAACTGGCCGTCGCCATTGCCCGGCGCGCCCCACTTGCCCAGAAAGACGCCGCCCACCGAGAAGCGCTGCACGCGGTGCAGGCTGTCATCTGTGACGTAGATGGAGCCGTCGGGCGCGACCGCGATGCCGGTGGGGACCCCAAACTCCCCATCGCCGAAGCCCCAGGTGCCGATGACGCCGAGATAGACGCCATCCGACGAGTAGAAGGGTACCCGGGCGTTGTCGGTATCGGTCACGTAGACCGTCCCATCCGGCCCCACCGCGACGCCCTGGGGAGCGCGGAACTGTTGCGGCGATGTGCCGTAAGAACCCCATTGACCGAGGTACAGGCCATCGGCGGTGAAGTGTTGGATGCGGCTGTTGCCCGTATCGGCGACGTAAATCGTGCCATCTCGCCCGACCGCGATCCCGCGGGGGTAGCTGAATTGCCCGTTGCCCGACCCGCGGCCGCCCCAGACGGTCAGGGGCGCACCATTGGCCGAAAAACGCTGCACGCGATGGTCGTTCTCATCCACAACGTAGATGGTCCCATCGGGCGCGGCGGCCACGCCGCGCGGCGTGAACATTTCAGTCGCCGGCCTGGCCCCGATGGAGAACAGGTACTTATCGGAGATGGGGAGCGGGATGGGCGTCGGCGTAGACGTGCGCGTGGGGGTGGGCGTCGCCGTCGGCGTCGGCGCGCACAGGCTCCATACCTCGAAGTTGTCGAACAAGAACTGCACGTTCTCGTTATAGTTCTCGGCGATCAGCCCGACGCGGGTGTTGTTCACGAAGGCGCCGTCCGTCACCGTCGCTACGGAACAGCCATTGATCAGCGCCTCAATGTAGTCGCCATAACGGCGCACCTCGATCTGGTTGAAAGCGCTGCCGCCATGCACGCAGGAGGAGGTGGTGAAGGGCACCAGTTGGGTCGTGGGATTGCTGCGCCACAGGGAATAGCCCGTTCCGTTGAGTTGCAAGGTATAGAAACTTTGCTGATCCTCGCTCATCCCGAAAACTACCCCGTAGGGCTGGGCGCCGGTGGCGCTGCCGGCGGCGTCCACTTTGAGCGCATAGTTGGTGTATGCGCCGGGCGCGCTGGCCCAGACCATCCAGGAGCCCCAAATCCAGATGCGGTAGCGGCCATTATAGTAGCCGATTTGGGATTCCGAATAACGCTGTGTGGGCCAACCGCTGGATGTGTTGCTGAAATCATCGCGGAAGATCAGGCCGGCGGTGCATGGCGTCGCGCTCGCCGTCGCCGACGGGGTGCGCGTGGGCGTCGCGGTCGGGGATGGCGTCACGGTCGCGCCGCCCGGCGTGGACGTCCGCGAGCCGGTCGCCGTTGGCGTGAAGGTGGGCGTGGGGCCGGCCGGCGGAACGACGGTATTGAGCCAGGTCTCCGCATAGCCGACGCCCCATTGAAGGTAGACATCCGCCGGCGTGCTCGGCCAGTTGTCGTGTACGATCATGTAGGAGCCGGCCCGATCATAGCCCATGCCCGTCACGGTGTGGCTCCCGTAGGTCGGATGCGATATGACGCTCACGACGATGGGCCGCACGGCGTCTATCTCTGCCCGATAGCGGTCGAAAGTGGGGCTGGTCGCGCAGCCATAGCTCGGCAAACACCACACCTCCGAGCTGAACGCATAGCCGCGCGCCGCTGTGTAGGCCTGGATGCCCGGCGAGACATTCGATAAGAGCGTCCAGCCCTGACCATCCTGGCAATAGGTGCTCATGTGGCCGCGCATCTCGTTGACGGCGCCCTGCCAGTCCGCGCCGTTGATGAGCGACCCGAAGCCGTTGTTATCCCAGTACCCCAGGGCGTTGATGCCCGACGTGGGCGAGCAGCCGCTGTAGCAGCCGTAAGAACCCTGGAACTGGTTCCAATCCGGCACGCCGGCGATGGTCTTCACGGTCCCCGGGTCGCCCTGGGCGCTCGCCGGCGCCGGGTTCACCCGCAAGTAGCGGCGCAAGGGGATCGCCGCATCCTCGGTCGGGATACGCAGGGTCACGCCGGCCAGCGCATCGAAGAGGAGCCGGTAGCCGGCGGCGTCGCTGACCTGCTCATAGCCGTAGCGCAGCGTCCCAAAATGGATCGGCCGCCCAGGAGCGACAAGCTGGATGCCGGCGAGATGTTCGGCGCCGGCCTCCAGCGGCGTGGGGCCGGCCAGGGCGAATTCGAGGATGGGGTTGGGCAAGGCCCAGGATGCCAATGTCATGTAGCCGGCCGGCTGGCCGTCGCGCCGCACGGCGAAAAGGTAGGCGAC
>CAIQJD010000911.1 GCA_903872005.1 uncultured bacterium
CGGTGGTCAGCGCGGTCGGCAAACCGCTGGACTGGTTCAACCTGACTAATGGGGTCAGCGGCCTGCTGGACCCGACCCTGGCTTCGGTCGAGAAGGGCGAGAGGATCGTCAGCGCCATCGTAGACCGGCTGGCCGACTTCCTCCGCGAGCTGAAGACCATCGCGGTCTAGCCGGCAACGAGGTGGGGTATGCTGCTGTATCAGGGCGCGCCGGCGCGCATCCAGTTCGACCTGGCCGACGGTGTGGTCTACCTGCGGGCCGGCAACATCTGTCCGTGCCCCCGGCCGGTGAGCCAGGCCATGCGCGACTTTCTGGACGTCTGGCAGAGCGATGGCGACCGCTGTTGGGGCCTGGCCCAGGCCGCGTTCGAGGAGAGCAAGGCGCTCTTCGCCGGCCTCATCGGCGCACGGCCGGCCGAGATCGCGACTATCGAGAACACCAGCATGGGCGTGAGCATCGCCGCCAGTCTCATTGCCCCGCCGCCGGGCAGCAACGTGGTCGTGGACGAACTGACCCATCAAAGCAACGTCTACCCCTGGATGCTGCGGCCGGGCGTGGAGATCCGCTATGCCCCGGCTCACGCCGGCCAGGTCTCGCTCGACGCCTTTGCGCGGCTGATAGACGCGCGCACCGCGGCGATAGACGTGTGTCACGTGACCATGGCCGGCGGTTTCCGGCACGACCTGGCCGCGCTGGGCGCATTGGCCCATGCCCACGGGGCCTATCTGGTGGTGGACGCGGCGCAGTCGGCCGGCGTCGTGCCCATTGACGTCGTCGAGATGCAGATAGATTTCCTCGCCTGCCCGACCTTCAAGTGGCTCTATGGGCCGCTGGGAGCCGGCTTCCTGTACGTGCGAGACGCATTGCTGACCCTGGGGCCGCCGCCGCTGGTGGGTTGGATGAGCGCCCGCAACCCCGAAGCCTTCGATGTGCATCACCTGGATCTGCATGACGACGCCCGCCGGCTGCAGCGCGGCGTGCACAATGGCGTCGGCCTGGCCGGCGCCGCCGCCGGCCTGCGTATGATCAGCGAGATCGGTCCGCGCGCCATCTGGGAGCACGTCCGCGGACTGTCGCGCCGGCTGCTGGACGGCCTGGCGGAAATCGGGGTAGACGTCTTGACCCCGACAGAAGATGAGCGGCGCGCCGGCAGCGTGACCTTCGCCGCGCCAGAGGCCGGCCGGCTGTGCGAAACCCTGGCCGGCGATGGGATCCTGGCCGGCCACTATCTGCCCGGCCAGATACGGCTGGACGTGGCGCTCTATCATGACGCCCAGGATATGGAGCGCACCCTGCAAGCCATCGCAGCGAGACTGTAGGGTGCGCCCATGGCGCACCCCCGCCGGCCGGCCCGGCCGCCCGCGCAATGCCCGGCGCCGGCCGGCAATCCGTGTATGGCGCGCCGGCCGCCCGCAAGATGGTGCGCCATGGGCGCACCCTACCTCGTTCACGGAGGAAACACATGCGCCTCTATCAAATTGACGCCTTCACCGCCGCGCCCTTCCGGGGCAACCCGGCCGGCGTCGTCTTGCTCTCCGAACCGGCCGAGCCGGCCTGGATGCAGGCCGTCGCCGCCGAGATGAACCTGGCCGAGACCGCCTTCGTGCTGCGCCGGCCGGATGGCTTCGGCCTGCGCTGGTTCACGCCGGCGGTCGAAGTGGCCCTCTGCGGCCACGCCACC
>CAIQJD010000912.1 GCA_903872005.1 uncultured bacterium
CGGCCGGGGTAGGCGAAGCCCCAGCGGTCAGCGGGGTTGGGAGCAATCAGCCAGTAGCCGTTGGCGTCGAGGAGCATGATATCGAGAACGTCAGTCGAGTGAGGCGCGTGAATTTCTTGGGCTACGAGATCCATGAAGCTGTTGCCATTCAGCGTCAGAAGCAGCGCGCCTACTCGCTTGCCTTGTTCATCGAACACCGCATTGCCGAACTGCAAGATCGGTTGGGCCGGCTCGATGATGCGACCGTTCTCTGTACGCAGAGTGATGGGCGAAAGGTACACAGCGCCGGCATCCAGGCGCACCGTTTCTTGGATGGCAAGGGGATCATCGTCCACGCTTGCTTCCGCGGACGGCGCGACAGTAGTCAACTCGTTGGCGTAGATCATCCGCAAGGCCGGCCGGCCGATGGCATCGAGCACAAGGATTTGATCGTAGAAGCGGCGGTATTGCGCGAAGTTCTGAAAGTCCTGCGCCAGAGAGTCTCGTTCCTCGGCGTTGCCGGCGACCAGGAAGGGCGCCAACTCGGCCTCGGAACTCAAGATGACGAGATCCGAGACGATGGGCGCGAACTGAGCCTGGAGAGAGCTGGCGATGTGCGTTGTCTCGGTATTGGCCAGGTCTTCTTGCGCTATTTTGGTCGAGCGCAATTCCGTGAAATAGAAGAAGCCGGTCAGGCCGGCGAGGACTGCCAGGACGGCAAAGGAAGCCAATAGCGAACGTCGGAGCCATGTCGGCATGGCTTTCGGGCGTGGAAGTCTTGGTTGCACTGCGGGCATTGCTCACTCTCCGAGGGGCATGGAACGCGCAGACTGCATTAAGCAACTACCCTATATTGTAATGCAAAGTGCTCAAAAATGCAATGATGACAAATAGAGGGTCTGTATATAGAAGAACGTGGTGTTGCGTACACGCATTCGTTGCCGTAACGCTTGCTTATTGCGCCCGACGGTGATATAGTGGCGCGCATGCAGGCGCGCTGAATTCTGATGAAGAGAGACAATATGCCAACGAATACAACCGTTCCCCCCGATTTTCAGGCCATCCTGGACGACATCGCGCAGGTTGCCGGCGTCCTGTGGGATAAAGGCTGGGCCGAGCGCAACGCCGGCAACATCTCTGTGGATGTCTCGCACTTGTTTGCAGCGCCGGGAGATGCGCCGCTCGATGCGCCGGGACGGACGTTGACCCGCGTCTATCCGATACTGGCCGGCCGGCGTTTCCTGGTCACGGGCACCCAGAAGCGCATGCGCGATGTGTGTCGCGAGCCTGGGGCCGGCGTCTGCCTGATCCAGATTGCGCCGGACGCCGCCGGTTACCGCGTCATCTGGCCGGCCGGCGTCACTTATTGGCCCAGCTCGGAGCTGCCGGCGCACCTGGGCATCCATCAGTTCTTGCGCCAGAGCGGCGCGCCCCAGACGACGGTGGTGCACACGCATCCGAATGAAATGATCGCCTTGACGCACTTGCCGGCCTTCGCTGAGGATGAAGCGGCGCTCAATCGGCTCCTGTGGGGGATGCATCCTGAGATCAAGAGTGTGTTGCCGGAAGGCGTCGGGCTGGTGCCCTATGGCCGGCCCGGCTCCGAGGCGCTGGCCGACGCCACGGTGGCCGCGCTGGCGCGCCGTCGCGTGGTTGTCTGGGAGAAGCATGGCGTGGTGGCGGTGGGGACCGATGTTTTCGAGGCGCTCGATCTGGTGGACGCGCTGAACAAATCGGCGCAGATGTATTTTCTGTGCAAGGCTGCCGGCTGCGAGCCGCAGGGCCTCACGGCGGCGCAGGTCGCCGAGCTGGAGATTCCTTCCCCGGCGTTCGTGTGACGGTGAGACATAGAAAGGAAGTCGGCTGGATGAAGACGCTGCATCTCCTGGGCATTGATCTGGGCGCGGAGAGCGGTCGTGTCATGTTGGGAACATTGGAAGCCGGCCGGCTGGCGCTGCGCGAGGTACGCCGCTTCCCCAATGGCCCGTTGGAGCTGCACGGTCGCCGGCACTGGAATGTCTACCGGCTGTATGAGGAGATCCTGGCAGGGTTAAGCGCGTGCGCCGGCGCGGTGGGCGCGGCGGCCGGTCTGGGCCTAGATACGTGGGGCGTGGACTACGGGTTATTGAGCGCCGATGGAGCGTTGGTGGGCCTGCCCTATACCTATCGCGATGGCCGCACCGCCGGCATGATGGAGGCTGTCTGCGCGCGACTGCCGGCGCAACGCATCTACGCGCTGACCGGCATCCAATTCATCTCCATCAATACGCTGTTTCAACTGGCCGCCTGGGCGCGTCAGGGCGGGCCGGCGGCGGATGCCCTGTTGTTCATGCCCGATCTCTTCAATTACTTCTTGACCGGTCAGAAGCGCACGGAGTTCAGCATGGCGACGACGTCGCAGCTTTACAATCCGTGGACGCGCGCCTGGGAGCCAGAGATCTTTGCCGCCTTGGGGATTGCGCCGGCGTTGATGCAGGAGGTCGTCGCGCCCGGCACGCTGATTGGCCAGCTCTTGCCGGAGGTGTGTCGCCAGACCGGCCTGCCGGCGCTGCCGGTGATTGCGCCGGCGACCCACGACACCGGTTCGGCCGTCGCCGCGACGCCGGCGCGCGGCGACGATTGGGCTTACATCAGCTCTGGCACCTGGTCGCTCATGGGGATCGAGGCGCGGCAGCCGATCTGTACGGAGGCGGCGCGCTCTGCGAACTTCACCAACGAAGGCGGCGTCGCGGGGACCTTCCGCTTCCTGAAGAATATCATGGGTTTGTGGTTGCTGCAGCAGTGCCGGCGCAGTTGGGCCGCGCAGCGGGAGTGGAGCTATGCTGAGCTGGCGCAGATGGCGACCGAGTCGCCC
>CAIQJD010000913.1 GCA_903872005.1 uncultured bacterium
GATCATCTTCATCATCATCGTCGGGGGCGCCCTGTGCTTCTTTTTGGCGTCTCAAGATCTCGTGGCGCTGATGATCGTCGTCATTATCCTGGTCGTGCTGGCTGTGGCGCTGCTGGCCGTGTTGAATAGCGCGCTCAACGGCATCTACCGCACGGCCGTCTATCTCTACGCCGAAGAAGGCCAGGTGGCTGCGGAGTTCGCCGACGGCGCGATCCGCGCCGCCTTCCAGCCGGCCGGCGCTTGATCGCGTGCCCCCAACGTCTCTCGCAGGCCGATCCCCTGGGGCCTGCGAGAGACGTTCTGATTCTCACAAATCATTGTCCGAATGACTCGCTCTCATAGAGGCAAGCCTCTTGACCTCGGCGCAAATACCTGTTATAGTATTATGTGGAGATGCGTCTTTCCAATGACGGCTGCGCGCTTGTCGGTCGGCCCGCAATGAGATTGGGACGCAAAAACGTGTCAACGACTATGCCAGACAAACCGACCCGTCCGAACAGTCCATCGAAAGGTCGGGGCTTCCCTGCGCCCGAACCGATGCAAAAGAATAGAAGCCTGGCCCAATGGACCGCCCTGGGTGAACAGGAACCGGTGGGCGTCTTGATCGAAGATCGCGCCCGGCGCGTCGTGTACGCCAACGCGGGTCTCTGCGCCATCTTTGGCATCTCCGACGCGATAGCGTTCCTCGGCAGCGATTTCCGACAGGCAGCCGATGCCGTCAGCAAGTTATTCTCGCGCCCCGAAGAATTCCTGCGCGATATCGAGGCGCGCCTCGCCGGCGGGGAGCCAGTCGTCGGTGAGCGATTGACCATGGCCGACGGCCGCTGCCTCGAACGCGACTATATCCCGGCGCGCTTCAGTGAAGAACATAGTGGGCATGTGTGGCTCTATCACGATGTGACAATGCGTGAAGACGTCATCCTGGCTGTGCGCGAGAGCGAAACGCGCTACCGCAGCGTGATCGAAAACCAAACCGAAGTCATCTCGCGCTGGTTGCCCGACGGCGCCGTGGTCTTCGTGAATGATGCCTACTGCCGCTTTTTCGGCCGCCGGCGCGAGGACGTCCTGGGCAAGAGCTTCTTCACGCGCCTGCCGGCCGGCGAAGAGCAGCGCATGCGCGCCCATGTAGCGGGCTTCAGTCGCGAGAATCCGACGCAAACGATAGAGCATCGCGTGGAGCTGGCGGATGGAACCACCCGCTGGTACCAGTGGGCCAATTCGGCGCTCTTTGACGCCGCCGGCAATCTGACGGAAATCCAATCCACCGGGCGCGATGTGACCGATCGCCGGCAGATCGAGACAGAACGCGTGCATCAATTAGGCATGTTCCGCTCTATCCTCGAATCCTCCCCTGACGGCATCCTGGTCATTGACGCAGACGGCAAAGTGCTGACCTACAATCAACGTTTCGTGCAGATTTGGAACCCGCCGGCCGGCTGGGACACAGATCTATTGCCCGCCGAACGGCGCATGACCATGGCCCGCTTGACCACGGATGCGCCGCTTTTCTGGCGCGAACTGAACGAAGTCCTGACCCACCCCGAAATGACGAACAGCCACATCATCCAGACGGTCGCCGGCCGCACCATCGAGCGCTCCTCGACCCCCTATCGCGAAGGCAACGCGATCGTCGGCCGCATCTGGAACTATCGCGATATCACGGCGCAACAGCGCCAGCAGGAAACGCAACTGCAATCCCAAAAGTTAGAAGCGGTAGGGCTGCTGGCCGGCGGCATTGCCCACGACTTCAATAATGCCTTGACCATCATCCTGGGCAATGTAACCCTGGCGCGCCAAGAAGTTGAAGGGCGCGGCGAAGCCTCTGAGCGCCTGGCGATGGCAGAGAGCGCCTGCTTACGCGCGCGTTCCCTGACCCAACAACTCCTGACCTTCTCGCGCGGCGGCGCGCCGATCAAGCGCATGCTCTCCCTGACGCCCCTGCTGCGCGACACGATCACCCTGGCCCTGCGCGGCTCCGGGGTCATCTGTGACTCCGATTTTACCGCGGACTTGTGGCCTGTGGAAGCGGATGAGGGACAAATTCGGCAAATGTGGCTCAGCCTGATGTTGAACGCGAAGGAAGCCATGTTGGAAGGCGGCAAAATCGAAGTATGCGCCCAAAATACGGCGCCGGCCGACCCCGATGCCGACAGATGGATCACGCTCACCCTGCGCGATCACGGCGTTGGCATCGCCCCAGACCTCATGCCGCGCATCTTTGACCCCTATTTCTCCACCAAATCTCGCGGGCGCGGCCTGGGACTGCCCACGGCCTACTCCATCGTCCGCGATCATGGCGGCCAGATCAGCATCGAATCGCAGCCCGGACAGGGCACGACAGTGACCGTGCGCCTGCCGGCGCTGCAGGGCGCGCCCCAAGCGGTCGTGTCGAGCGGCGCGGCGGCGCCAACGCGCGCCCTGCGTATTCTGATTATGGACGATGAGGATTTCGTGCGCGAGATTGCCGGCCGACTCCTGAAGCGCATCGGCCACAGCACCACGCTGGCAGCCGATGGCGCGGAAGCGATCAAGCTATACGTCGAAGCGCAGGCGGCCGGTCAACCCTTCGACGTGACCATCATGGACATCGTAGTGCCAGACGGCATGGGCGGGCAAGAGGCCGCACAACGCATCCTTGCCATTGACCCCAAGGCCAAGCTTATCGTTTCCAGCGGCTACTCCAACGACCCGATCATGGCCGACTTTCGACGTTACGGCTTCTCCAGCGTGGCGCCCAAACCCTACAAAATGGAAGAACTGTATCACGCTGTAGATGAGTGCCTGCAAGGCTGAACGAGCCGGGCGTGGCCCCCAGCTCAACCGAACAGCTTGCGCCAGAAGCGCAGCCCCAAAGCAACGCCGGCCGTGCTGGAAACCGTAACCACGCCGCCGCAGAAGGCCAGATCCTCCACCTCGTCCAAGGGGATAGGGCGCACGCGCAGCTCTTCGGTAGCGTCCAGATGTTGCGCGCCGGCCTGCCGGCAGTCCCAGGCCAGGAAGAAGTGATGACGCGCCGCCGAACGGTTCGGCTCCGGCGCCAGGTCCGCCAGATGCGCCCAATGCTCCGAAGCGTAGCCGGTCTCCTCGCGCAACTCGCGTTGCGCCGCCGCCAGCGGCGCGGGGTCCTCGGCGTCCATGTAGCCGGCGCATAGATCCAATGACAGACGCTCAATGCCATGTTTGTATTGCTCCACGAAGAGCACCTTGCGGTCGGCCGTGACGGCGAAGATCATCACCACCTCGGGCGCGTCGGTGAGCAGATAGCGCTCTATCGTGGCCCCGTTTGGCAAGGCCACATCCTGCTCGCGCAAGGTCAGCCAGGGGCGATGCTCGTAAATGAGGCGCTCGGCCAGCACACGCCAGGCGCCAAGATGTTCGGTCATGCAGATCTCCTCGCTTCTTGTCAGCTCTGTCGCCCTCTGCTATACTTATACTATACGCTTGTGAGGCGCGCAGAGCTTGCTGTCATCCGCTTCTGGCCGGCTACGTCGAATCTCGTTCCCATCCGTAACCAGATTCCAGTTAAAGCGTCATAGTATGCGTCATTATAC
>CAIQJD010000914.1 GCA_903872005.1 uncultured bacterium
CGGCCGCGCCCAGGAAGAGCAAGAGCGTGACGCCGGTCGCGACGCCGGGGAGCAGTTGGCTGGCCTTGGCGAAGACTTCGCCGAATTGCAGTGTGCCAAAGGTGGCGAAGAGGAGCATGATGCCCAGGGCGAAGCCGAAATCGCCGACGCGGTTGACGATGAACGCCTTCTTGCCGGCGTCCGCGGCCGACTTCTTCTCAAACCAGAAGCCGATCAGCAGATAGGAGCAGAGGCCCACCCCTTCCCAACCGACGTACATGACCAGATAGTTGCTCGCCAGCACCAGAATGAGCATGGCGAAGACGAAGAGGTTCAGGTAGGTGAAGTAGCGCGCGTAGCGCTGGTCGTCGGCCATATAGCCGGCCGAATAAATGTGAATCAGGAAGCTGACGCCGGTCACCACCGTCGCCATGAGCGCCGAGAGGGGGTCGAGGAGCAGGCTGAAATCCACCCGCAGCGCGCCAGCCGAAATCCAGGAGAAGAGGATGCGCGTCGTCCCTTCTTCCTGGCCGCGCACGCTGACCAGGATGCCCAGGGCGACCAGGAAGGCCAGCCCCACCGCGGCGCAGGCGATCCCGGCGACGGCGCGCTTGCCGAGCCGCCGGCCGAAGCAGGCGTTCAGCAAAACGCCGGCGAGCGGGAAGACCAGGATTAACCAGGCGTAGTCCAGAATCATCTAGCAAAGCCTCCTGCGCGAGTTGCCGTTAGACTTCGGAAGTCTGGAAGATTTCCGAAGTCTAGACGTTCAACCCTTGAGCAAGTTCATATCATCCACGTTGGTCGTCTGGCGCTGGCGGAAAAACGAGATGATGATCGCCAGCCCGACGGCCACTTCGGCCGCCGCCACTGCCATGACCATGAAGACGAAAATCTGCCCGTCCAACGACTGCAACTGACGCGACAGGGCGACGAAGGTCAGGTTCACGGCGTTGAGCATCATCTCAATGCACATGAAGATGACCAGGGCGTTGCGGCGCAACAGCACGCCAGCCGCGCCGATGACGAACAGGATGGCGCTCAATGCCAGTAGATAGTTCGTGAAACTCACGCTCACGCCTCCCGTATCATTGGGACGACTCGTAGGGGCGGCCCTTGTGGCCGCCTCCCCCAGGGCGACCATAAAGGTCGCCCCTACCGCTTCTTCGCCAGGGCTACAGAGCCGACGATGCCGACCAGCAAGAGAATAGATACCAGCTCGAAGGGCAGCACGTACTCCGTCAGGAGCGCCATGCCGAGGGTCTGGACGTTGCCGGCCGCGGCGATGGCCGCCGGCGTGACCGTTCCCAACCGGCCGGCGATCCCCGTGCTCAATACCAGATAGGCCATCTCGCCCAGCAGGATCAGCGCCAGGAGCGCCGCGGCAATGTTGGTATACGGCTTGAAGAGCCGCTCGTCCAGGGTCCGTTTGCCGCCCACCAGCATCAGCGCGAACAGGAAGAGTACGACGATGGCGCCGCCGTAGATGATGAACTGCACGATGCCCAGAAACTCGGCGTTCAGCAGGATGTACAACGCGCCCAGGGCGCAGAAATTCGCCAGCATCGAGAGCGCGCTATAGACGACATTGCGGGCGATGATGACGCCCAGCGCGCCGGCGATGGCGAGGACGCCGAAGGCGATGGCGAGGATCATCTCCAAGACCGTGGGAGCCAAAGCATTTTCCATAACTCAGTCCTGTTTCACGATGACGTGGGGCGTAGCCGGCTGCAAGAGACGCTCCTTCGAGTAGAGCAGGGCATCGCGTCCGTAATCGGCCAGGGCGAACTCATGCCCCAACACGACCGCGCCGGTCGGGCAGGCGTCCTGGCAATAGCCGCAGAAGATGCAACGCGTCATGTTGATCTCGTAACGCCGGGCGTAACGCTCGCCTTCGGAAACGCGCGCGTCGGGTGTGTTCTCGCCGGCTTCCACATAAATCGCGCCAGAGGGGCAGATCGCCGCGCACAGGCCACAGGCCACGCACTTTTCCAGGCCATTGGCGTGGCGCTGCAGCTCGTGCCGGCCGCGGAAGCGCGGGTAAATCTTGATGCGCTCCTCCGGGTACTGCACCGTCACCGGCTTCATGACGAAATGTCTGAGGGTGACGCCCATGGCGCGCAGGATTTGCCACGAGCCTTTGATCACGTTAATGACTGACATGCACTCCCCCCTGAAGGGCTATCTTCCTCTCTTGCTGACTCCCTGACCGCTGAAGGCTGACTGCTGTTGGCTGCTCTATGCCGTCAGGGCCACCACCACGGCGGTGACGACCAGATTGACCAACGCCAGCGGGAAGAGGAATTTCCAGCCGAACTTCATCCACTTGTCGTAGCGCACGCGCGGCAGGCTGGAGC